>DATCKO010000173.1:0-5584 GCA_036562215.1 Haloplasmataceae bacterium
GAATTTACTATTAATCTATAGTAAACTGAAGTAAAAAAGTAATATATGAGTTAGGAGTTGTTTTATGATCACTTTAGAAAAAATTACAGAGGATAATTTTGAAGAATGTCTAAGTTTGAGTGTTACAGAAAAGCAAAAAGAATTTATTGCTTCTAATGCCTATAGCCTTTGTGAAGCTTATGCTTTAACAAATCACAAGTTTTATATTCCATTACCACTCGCGATTTATGACAATCATAAAATGGTGGGATTTACCTTTATTGTCTACCAACCAATTGATAAAGATAATCCACTTGATGATGAAGATGTTTATTATTTAGCACGAATTATGATTGATAAAAAATATCAAGGAAATGGTTATGGAAAATTAGCCTTAAAGAAAATTATTGAATATATTAAAACTTTTCCATGTGGAAAGGCAAAGGCTATTATTTTATCTAGTAATCCAAATAATGAAAGAGCATATTCTCTCTTTAAGAGTATTGGCTTTAAAGAGATGGGAATGACTGATGATGATAGTGATAATCTTCTCCGTTTAGATTTATAATTGAAGTGAAAAAATTATTAGAAATGATATAAAGGATAATGTAAATGATTAAATATCGACAAGCAACACTAGATGACATTAATAAAATAGCACCATTAATTGCTCAATTTCGTGTTGAATTACAAAAATAAAAAGGAATAGACTCTCAAATAAATATTAAACAAGCAAAAGAAGAATTTAAGGAATATATAAAGGCAAAATTCCCGATATTTATTGCTATAGATTCTGATTCTATTATAATTGGATACTTAGTAGATAATAATGTTGTTTGGGCTGAATCATTATATGTAGAAGGAAAGTATAGAAGAAAGGAATAGCATCAAACCATTTTCCTTTGGCGAAGAGTATAGTAATAGTTTAAATAATGATACCATTTATAATTAGGTTCATCCTAATAAATAATGATAAGATGATTAATTTTCTTAAAAAAAGAGGTTATAATTTTTTAAACCTCATTGAAATACGTAAACCGTATGCGGATGAAGTTATCAAGGAGCAGATATCTGTTGGTAACAATAATTTTGCATATTAAAAAAGTACGATTTTACTCGTACTTTTTTCTTTTACTCTTCTGTATTATTCTCTTTTACTTCTTCAACTGGTTCTACTTCTTCTTGATTACTTTTTAAGAACTTAGGTAAGTCCATACCAGCCATCTTAAAAATATCTTCAAATGGTGGTAGAGCTTTTAACATACCAGATAAGAATTTAGCTGTTGATGGAGTACCATCACCATCTTTTCCTAAACTATCCCATACTGTGACTTTATCAATCTTAATACCTTTAATAGCCTCAACTTGAGTCTTAACTAAATCAGGTAATTTATCAGTAATCATCATGGAAATTGCTGATTGTGGGTCGCCACCTGCAGCAGCTACTAATCTAGCAAAACCATCTGCTTGCTTAGTCAAAATAGCATTAATACCATCTGCTTGAGCTTGCATCTTATATAGAATAGCATCTGCTTCCCCTTTGGCTTGGCGTCTAGTTTTTTCAGCCTCAGCTTCAGCCGCAATAGTAATTTTTTCTTTTTCAATTTCTGCTTTTACAATCGTATCAGCTTCAAGAGTAGCTCTTTCCCTTTTTGCACGAGCAACTTCAGCTTCTTGTTCAGCTAAATAAGATTCCTCTAAAGCTTTTGCTGTTTGAACTTTTTCTGCTGTTAACGCTAGTCTTTCAGCCATCGCTATTTTTTCTCGACGATTAGCTTCTGAATTAGCAATAACAATCTTTGATTCGTTTTCACCTTGTACAGCTAAAGCATTTGCTTCAGCTACACGAACCCGTTCTTCTTGTCGAGCATTAGCTTCACCAATGGAACCATCACGATTCTTTTCTGCAACATTTTTACGTGCATCGTTTATAGCTTTAGCTGCAGCTTCTTTTCCTAAAGCCTCGATATAACCAGATTCATCTTTAATATCTGTTACGTTAACGTTTATTAATTTTAAACCAATTTTCTTTAACTCTTGTTCCACATTCTTAGATACATTAGCTAAGAATATATCTCGGTCAGCATTAATCTCTTCAATATCCATAGTAGCGATAACTAAACGTAATTGACCAAATAAAATATCTTTCGCTAATTCTTTTATATCATTATGACTTAAACCTAATAAACGTTCAGCTGCATTTTGCATAATTCCTGGTTCAGTAGATATACCGACAGTAAAAATACTAGGTACATCGACACGAATATTCTGTCTACTAAGAGCTTTAGTTAAATTTACCTCAATTGACATAGGACGTAAGTCAAGATATTGATAATCTTGAATTACTGGCCAAACAAATTTTGCCCCACCATGAATACATAGAGCACTTCGTGCATTTCCTTCATTCTTTTTACCTACACGCCCATAGATAACTAAGATTTTATCAGAAGGACATCTACGTAAACGACTCATGACAAATATTATAAATAGCATGAGAACAATAGCAGCGATAATTATTATAGTAATTGTAGCACTACTGAGACTTAAAATCATCATTGACACTCCTTTTCATTATTCATTATTGACCTTTTCGACAACTAACTTTTCATTAATAACATCTATTACTTTAATGACATCGCCATAATTTAACCTTTCATTATAAGTAATAGCATCTAATTCTTTTAAAGAATTATTAACAATCACGGTAATTTTTCCTGTTCCAGAATTCTTTTCTGGTATTGGTATGTATACTTCACCTATTTTTCCAATGGCATCTTTCAACTCATAATTACCGCTTACACCTAATTTTTCAGCTAAATAATAAATAAATCCAACTAAAACCATCATAATAAAGCCACAAATTAGTGACAATACTATGGTCCAACCTATTTTTAGACCAGCTTTACTAAATAAGAAGCCAGACCAACCAAAGAGTACAAAAAAACTTATTATACCTCTTATGGTAAATAGATTAAAAGGAAACCCTAATGTACCAGATAAATCAGTATCAACTTCACCATCAAAATCGCTATCAAAATCAACACCATCCCCTAAATCCACAAAAGTAAATATGGTCTGAAGTAAAAAAAGGACGGTGCTGAATAAAGCTATATAAAAATAAACCATTTGGTCTGTAGTAAGATTTTTAAAATAATCCAACATAATTTCACCCCCCTTAATTTATATATATTATATCATACCCAAATATGATAGTAAATAAATGGCTTAAGCCTTAATAAAAAAACTAGCATAATGCTAGTTCTTATCAAGTAATGCTTTAAACATCCAGATATGTTTATCTAATTTCGCCTTCATTTGAATTAATAAGTCACTTGTGACATCATCACCATTTTCATTGGCTAAAGTGATTCCCTGTACTAGTTCTTGTCTAATTGTTTCATAATCTTCGATAAGTATTCTAATCATGTCATCTTCTTTTTTAACTTCATCTATTTCCTTAATAGTTGATTGACTTAAACAAGATTGCAATGTGGCTAGTGGTTTGTGATTTAACATCAATATACGTTCTGCGATTTGGTCAAGAAAATCAGTAATTTCATCATACAATTCTTCAAATTTTTCATGTAAAGCAAAGAAATGAGATCCTTTAATAAACCAATGAAAATTGTGTAATTTCATATACATTACTGTACAATTTGCAACTTCTTTATTTAATAGTTCAATTAATGCCTGATTCATATACATCACTCCTATAGTTTACTCTTTGTTATTATGGCTCGTTATTCATTTTTCATTCAATCCATGGTATCTTAGACAGCGTTGATAAAAGCGATTAATAAGCTCACCTTCATCATTATCATTTTTCTTTATAAAACGAATAATATCTTCATACGCTATACAATCTATATCAAATCTTGGAAATAATTTATGAAATAAATCTAAGAAACTCTCAACATCTCCATACATTTCTGCCCGTTTAATAATTAATTTTTCAATAAATGGTTTATATGTATAATCTTTAAAACTCTCTAATTTTAACATCTCTTGCGGAGCTATCACAAAAAGCCCTAAATGATCAAGAAAATAATTATCTAAATGACTTAAGGTTTGAATCATACAACCAATGGCTTTCGCAATTTGATGATATTCTTTTAAATTTTTGGTACCTTTTTTTAGAGGCTTATTAATTGTTGTTTCAAGTACAACAAATTCATTGGCATCTGGATTAAGGACGATTCTTTCCTTCTTTTTTCCATATAAAACATGAAAGTCACCAACTACTCCACTAACAGTAGCACTACTTTCCGCATATGGATTTTCCTCATTTTTACTACGTAACTTAAATGGAGTTTCTAAAGTACCATTAATATAATATCTTCCTTCCACATTAACTAATTGAAAAGCTTTACATATTTTTCTATCTAAATCCGAATTAACTATAAAATGTCCTTGATTTTTAAACCAGTACATGATCAAGCTTAAAAGATAATTATCATTAAAAATTAATTTAGGTGATAATATTCTTTGTTGCTCATTCTTGGTTATTTCAATTATTTTAATTATTTTATCCAACATCTTGATCACTCCTTATGTTTATTATATATAAATTAAACTCCAAAAAATGTCGAAATAACTTTCACTAATCAAGAAAGACTAAATATTAATTTTTTTGTTTTATATAATAAAAAGGACTAAACTATGTAGTTTAATCCTTAGTATATAAGACTATTAAACCTCTACTTTTTCTTTAACTAATATTTTAGCTGGTTTAGAGAATAAGAAACCTTGCATTAAATAACATCCTAAATTCATCAATTTTTCTTTTTGCTCCTCAGTTTCTACACCTTCAACTATCACAATATTATCAGATAGTTGAGCTATCTTATTAATCATATTAATAATCTCAACATTTAATCTTAAATCAAGATTTATGATAAATAAACGATCTATTTTTATAATATCAAAATCCACTTTATTTAATATTGATAATGAAGAATACTCTCTACCAAAGTCATCTAAAGCAATTAAAAAACCTAAATCTTTCAATAATTTAATTTGTTTTCTTGATTCCTCTTTATTATTTACAAAAGTATTCTCATTAATCTCTATGCATACTTCATCATTAGCGATATGTAATTTATGCGTTAAATCATTTAAATTATCAGGAAAGTTTTTATTTAATAACAAAGCTGGTGAAACATTGATAGTTAACTTGGTATTTTGATATCTTTTATCTAATTTAATATTTTTAAAATACCGTAATGCTTTATTTATAACGATTAAATCTAAGGTTTGAATAAAACCTGTTTCCTCGGCTATAGGTATAAAATCTTTAGGCATAATGACACCTTTATTACTATGCCAACGAATAAGTGCTTCAATATATGCAACCTCTTGCGATTTAACATCTACAATTTCTTGAAAATAAACATCAAATTCATCCTTTTCAATCGCTCTTTTTAAGTCATTGATTACACCAACTTTATTATTGATGTTATCGTACATCTCTTTATTAAAACGGAAACATTTATTAGACTTTTCTGTTTTACTTTTAAACATCGCAATATCAGCATAAGAAATTAATTTATCAAAATCAGTAGTATCATCTGGATATAAGGCATATCCAATACTAGCTGATAAATAG
>DATCKO010000184.1:0-12735 GCA_036562215.1 Haloplasmataceae bacterium
AGTTAATTTAGCTAATGTTTCTTCTGTATCTTTAGCTTCAACTTTTACTTCTTGTTTTGGTTCTTCTACTTTTTTAACTTCTTCTTTTACTACTTCTTTTGGCTCTTCAACTTTCTTAACTTCTTCTTTTACTACTTTCTTTGGTTCTTTAACTTCTTTTGCTTCAGTTACGGTAACTATTGTTTGAAATTTTTCAGGATTATTTAAAGCATCTTTAGAAATATTAACTAAATTATTAAAACCATTAATATCATTGACAGCTAAATCAGCTAACATTTTTCGGTCAATATCAATCTTAGCTAATTTTAACCCATGCATAAAGCGAGAGTATGATATCTTTTGGAGACGGCAGGCAGCGTTAATACGTGTAATCCATAATTTACGGAAATCACGTTTTCTTTGCTTACGATCACGATAAGCGTATGCCCATGATTTCATTACTTGCTCATGAGCAGTTTTATATAAAATATGTTTAGAACCAAAATATCCCTTTGCTAGTTTTAATATACGTTTACGACGTCTTCTTGTTACATATCCACCTTTAACACGTGGCATAGTAAAACCTCCTTATATAAATTAATCCATATAAACTAATAAATCTTTGATTCGTTTGTAATCAGATTTAGATACAACTGTACCTTTTCGTAAATGACGTTTTTGTTTAGTAGTTTTTCTTGGAGCTAAATGTGAAGTATAAGCGTGATGACGAGTTAACTTCCCAGATGCTGTACGTTTAAAACGTTTTGCTGCTCCTCTATGAGTTTTCATTTTAGGCATAATATTCAACTCCTTATATTTTTTTTACTTTTTCTTATTATCGATAGGGGCTAATGTCAGTGCAATTTGCCGATTCTCTAAGTTAGATTTTGATTCAATTTTCGCTATATCTTCACATGAACTAGCAAAACTTTCTAATACCTTTAATCCTTGTTCTGTATAAGTGACCATCCGTCCTCGAAAACGAATTGTAACCAATACTTTAGCTCCTTTTTCTAAAAATTTACGAGCATTCCGCAATTTGGTTTCAAAATCATGCTTATCAATTACCGGAGTCATACGGATTTCTTTTACTTCAATAATCTTTTGATTTTTCTTTGTTTCGCGTTCATGACGTTGTTGTTCATAGCGATACTTGCCATAATTCATAATCTTACACACTGGTGGTTTAGCATTTGGTGCTACACATACGAGATCTAATTCCTTTTCCCGAGCTTTCTTTTGTGCATCTTTACTAGTCATTAATCCCAATTGTGTACCATCAACATCGATTAAGCGAACCTCTTTGAATCTTATAGCCTCATTGACTAAAGTTTCATTTTTTTCCATAGATATACCTTGGTTATTTGTGCTGATAAATGAACACCTCCAAAAATAATAAACAAACAAAAAAGTGAGTACTAGAGTACCCACTATTATTAACATCAATATATCAGCTACTAATATATTATGTGACATAGACCTACCGACGTGAATCGATCAGGTGAGAAGTGGGTACTTCTACTTTCCACAAGTTCAACATTAATATTTTACGTTCTAAATTAATATTTGTCAATACTTTTTTATAAATTATACTATTTTATTATATTACTAATTTTTATTTTTTACTACTGATTTCTTCTTTAATCATATTAATAAACTCATCTAAACTAAGTGTCTTAGCTTCTTGACTTCCATATTTACGGAATGTTACTGTTTTATTTTCCTTTTCTTTATCACCTAAGACAATGGAATAAGGAACTTTTTTCATTTGTGACTCTCTTATTTTATATCCTAAGCTTTCTTGACGAGCATCAAGATTAATGCGGAATTTGCTTTCAAAGAACTTATTATAAACTTCTTTCGCATAGTCTAAATGGAATTCATTATTAACAGGAATAATATCTATTTGTCTTGGAGCTAGCCATAATGGGAAAGCTCCGGCATAATGTTCAATTAAAATACCAATGAAACGTTCTAGTGAGCCAAATAAAGCTCTATGAAGCATAACAGGACGTTTCTTTTCACCATCTTCATCAACATAAGTTAAATCAAAACGTTCTGGTAAGTTCATATCTAATTGAATCGTACCACATTGCCAAATTCGTCCTAAAGAATCTCTCAATTGAAAATCTAGTTTAGGTCCATAAAAAGCCCCATCACCTTCATTAATGATAAACTTTTTACCAATTTTATTACATGCATCAGCAAGAGCTTTCTCCGCTCTATCCCAAACTTCAATTGAACCAATATATTTTTCTTTTGGTCTAGTTGATAGTTCAATATAATAATCTAAACCAAAAACAGAATACATATACTCATATAATCTAATTAAGTTGCTGACTTCATCAATAATTTGATCTTCCCGCATAAAAATATGAGCATCATCTTGAGTAAAGTTCCTAACTCTAAAGAGTCCCGCTAAAGCACCACTTGCCTCATGGCGATGTACTAGTCCTAATTCACCAATCCGAAGAGGAAAATCCTTATATGAATGTATTCCATGTTTATAAACTAATATTCCTCCTGGGCAATTCATAGGTTTAATCGCAAACTCATGTTTGTCAATTTCTGAAGTATACATATTTTCGCGATAATTAAACCAATGCCCTGATATTTCCCACAATTCTTTGTTTAACATGATTGGCGTTTGAATGATTTGATAACCTTCTTTAATATGTGTTTCATACCAAAAATCTTCTAATTGTTTACGAAGAATCATACCATTAGGTAACCAAAAAGGAAAACCAGGACCATATTCACTAAGCATAAATAAATCAAGTTCTTTACCTAATTTACGATGATCACGCTTTTTAGCTTCTTCAAGCATATGTAAATGCTCATCTAATTGTTCTTTTTTGAAAAAGGCAATACCATATACTCTTTGTAACATTTTTAGATTTGCATCACCTTTATAATAGGCACCCGCAACTTTCAGTAATTTAAAGGCTTTTATTAATCCCGTATTACTAATATGTGGTCCCCTACATAAATCAATAAAGTCACCTTGTTTATACGCTGTTATCACTTCATCACTTGCTAAGTTTTCTATTATATCAATTTTATAGGGATCATTTTTAAATAAATCTAATGCATCTTCTTTACTTAATTCTAACCGCTCGATTGAAAGATTTTCTTTAATAATATCTTTCATAACTGCTTCAATTTTTTCTAAGTCGGACTCGGAAATAACCTCATCTCCTAAATCAATATCATAGTAAAAACCTTCCCGTACCACTGGTCCTACCCAGAATAATGCCTTAGGATATAATCTTTTTACAGCATGAGCTAAAAGATGAGCACTAGAGTGATTTAGTATTTCCCAAGCTTGTTCATCACTATCAGTAATTAATTTTATATGGGCATCTTGCGTAATCTTACGATTTAAATCATATAGCTCTTCATTAACAATTCCTGCAATACTTCTTTTTCTTAAACTTGGCGATATGGACTGAGCAATTTCCGCTAGTGTAATATCTTGATTATATTCTTTAATGTTTCCATCTGGAAAAGTAATTTTAATTTGCTTCATATCTAAAACCTCCTTAAATCCAATAAATATAAAAATAAAAAGCAACTCTTCCCAAAGGACGAATTGCTCGTGGTACCACCTTAATTCATAATCAAAGATGATTATCTCAATTAGATAACGCTCTTAGCGGGATAGCTTTCGTATCCAGTTCAAAGGTAGTAATTAATAAACTATCATCGAAATCTTTCAGCCAAGGATTTCTTCTCTGTAATGCTTCATTTATTAATCATGTCCTTATCATCACTTGTCAATATTACAACTCATTATATATCTTATTGTGGCAAAAATCAAGATAAATATGATGAGAATCTTACTTAATTGCGATAATTTTTACCACTCATCTTAACTTCATCAGCTAATGCCATGATTCGATCTTTTATACGTTGGGCTTTAGTATCATCTTGAACATTATCATTTGTAATAGCATAATCTCTAATTAACTCATTAATCGACTTATTAGAACTAAAAAAGGTTGGTAATTCTTCTAACATCCGAAACTGTAAAATAGGACCTAGTATTTCATCTCTAACCCATTGGGTATTCATCTCTGAACCTATATCATCAAGTACTAAAACATCAATAGTTTTAATCTCCATAAGCATTTTTTCAAAGATATCTTTTCCAATAGCACTTTTTAATTCGCGGATTAAATCTGGAAAATATACTAAGGCTACTCTAATATATCTTTTCGCTAATGCATTAGCCATTGCGGCAAGTAAATAGGTCTTTCCCACCCCAAAAGGCCCAGTTAAATAGACACCTTTTTGAAATTTATCCTTTGTATAACTTTTCGCAAAGGTTGCTATTCGATTAATCGCAACCATTCGTTCTTTTTCAATTTCAACCTCATCAAGACTAGCTTTTAAAATCTTCTTAGGCATATAAAAACTTTTTAAATGCTCACTAATTTTTTCTCTTACTTCATAGGCTTTATAGAACTCACATGGTAAATATTTTATATGAATAAAGGTATCATTATCCTCTAAAATAGGCTTAAATCCTTGATTAAATTGAGTACAGGAATCAAGTCCTATACAATTATCACATTTATGCACATTTTCCACATAATGTAGTAAGTTCATTAAACTATTATTTAACTTAATCTCATCTAATCTAATATTATTCGCATTTAAATACGCTTTTAGGTCTTCATTATTAACAATTTTTTGCTTAATATATTCTAACTTATCTTTAAGATTTTGATCTAATTGAATAAGCGTTTTAATCTCTTTCATTTTTCCACCTATCACTTAAAAGATTCTAATAATTTAGTTAACTCGGTGATGTCTACTTGTTCCTCATTATTATTTGATTGATCTTCATTTTTTTGCTCCTTCATCCAAGCTGGTACTTCGACTACTCTTTTAACTTGCTTATTTCTATATGTCGGAGCTACTTCACCCCGTTTCGCAAACTCTTTTTCCTTAGCTTGGATTTTTTCAACCATTTCCATGGCTTCTTCAGCTGTCTTAATCTTGTTAAATACCCAACTTGAAGCAATTGTTCGGGCATATTCTCGAGGTAATCTTCCATCATTACGAATACGCACAAATTCTATTAGCACATTAATCACTTCACTAGGTAATTTATAATCATTGAATAATTCATTTACAACTTCAATCATACTACTTGTTACTTCGGTATTTCCTTGTAAAAAACTTAAGTATTCAATTGGACTTTTGGTTTTATAATTTTTAAGGGCTTTTTCTTTGTTAGTCAAACGCTTTTTATTAAACTGTGAAGAAAACTCCTGTTCTGTCATCGTTGGTTTAATAACAACCGTAGCAAATTTATTCTTTAATCTATTATAATAAGCTCGAGCTGTTTGGTGTAATAAATCTAAGTCAATGGTATCATTTTTCATACTATCTAAAATGATAGAACTCATCATTTGGGCATCAAACTGATACATTGCTGCCTCTTTAATGATGGCTTTTTTTATATCAAGAGACATTTTATCTATGTCAATAAAATGACGTTTTAAGAAAATAGATAATAACTCCCAATCAAAATCATAGTTTAAAGGTAAAGAAAAATGATTTACGGTTGTTGTTACATATTCTTTATTTTCTCCCATCATCTTAACATCATCAATGATTTGATAAATATCTTGAAAATTCTTAGAAACATTTAGAAGTGATTTATCTAATGGTTTAATGAGAAACTTCTGTTCTAAATAATCGTAAAGTGTATCGCCAACTTGATATAGTAAATGAATATTAAGATTGCTATCTAAAAAATACTGTTTGGCTGATAAGGGTTGTTTCAATTCATATATATACAAACCTTTTTTTTGGTCATAAAATGTATTCATTAAATCAATGGCTTCTAACTTCTGTCTATTTTGTACTAATTTTTCTAAACTCCAATTAAAGAAAGTAATTAATTGTCTATGTGATATTAAAAACTCTTTTTTATCAAGATTGAATAAAGTCCATAAGGTAAAATATAAGGTTGTAGCTTCAATCCCCATAAGTGGTTGATATAGTAAGTTAATTATTTCTTGATGATGATAACTTAGAAAAGTTTTACTGTAGATTTGGATTTTATCATTTAAATGCACCGTTAATTCCATAATACCCTCCCTGTATACGACAAATGGTATAATTACATTTTACCTTAAAAAGTGACTGAATACAAATTAATTTATATTATATATAAGTTTTTAATATCTCTAAAAGCTTAGAAAACTGTCTTTTTGTTTCTTCTAGGGTTTTAGAATTATCAATCACAAAATTAGCTAACTGTTTCTTCTTTTCTAAACTAAATTGTGATTCAATTCTCATTTTAGCTTCTAAATAGGAATAATTATTACGCTTCATCAAACGTTGATATTGAGTTTCTTTATCTGTGTACACAACTACCGTGAAATCACATAATTCATCAAAGTGACTCTCAAAAAGTAATGGTACATCTAAGACAATAATCTTATGACCCATATTGGTATAATACTCAATATCATTAATGACCACTTTTTTTACTTCCGGATGGACAATATCATTTAATTTTTGTAACCTGACTTTATCAAAAAACACAATACTGCTTAATTTTTTACGGTCAATTTCTCCATCATCTTGAAGAATCTCTCTACCAAATTCCTGAACAATTTTTTTGTAAGCTTCATTATCTTTTTGAACAACTATTCTTGCTATTACATCATTATCAATTACCGGTATATCTGCATTTCTGAACATCTCCGACACTGTAGATTTACCAGAGGCAATACCACCTGTTAAGCCCACAATTAAGCTCATAGTAAGTCTCCTTCTTTAAAGTTTTTGACAATGCGGGCAAAAGTAGGTACCTCTACCCGCTACTTTAATTTTATCAATTAAATTACCACAGTTTAAACATTTTTGACCTTTTCGACCATGAACAAGTAATTCATTTTGAAATCTACCCGTAATGTGGTCATCACTGTAATAAGATCTAATGGTCGTTCCTCCTAGTTCGATGGCTTTCTTCAAAACTTCTTGCGTAGCTGTAATAATTAATTCTATTTCTTCATCACTTAGAGAAGATGATAGACGCTCAGGATGAATCTTAGCTAAAAATAAAACTTCATTTACATAAATATTACCTAAACCTACTACTATACATTGATCAAGTAAGCAAGCCTTTATTGTCCGTTTATTTTTTAACTTTTGTCTTAAATAACTCTTAGTAAATCCTTCACTAAAAGGTTCTACCCCTAATTTTTCTAAAGGTTCTCCTAAAAAAACATCATTAATAGGTTTTAAAAACATCGTTCCAAATTTTCTAACATCATTATAATGTAATTCGGTATTATCAGAAAAATGAAAAATAATATGAGTATGCTTATCAATATCCTCTTTTGCTTTTCGATAGAAATACTTTCCTTCCATGCGCAAATGAGAAATTAAATAATAATCATTTAGTTTAATTAATAAATATTTACCATATCTTTCTACTTCTTGAATAGTTTGATTGATAATATTCTTCTTAAACTGTGTTATATCAGTTTTAATAATTTTATCATATAATATTGTCACATTTGTTATCGTTTTATTTAGCACTTTTTTTCGTAATACTTGTTTTACGGTTTCTACTTCTGGTAACTCTGGCATTATCCCACCTCTTTCATATTAATTATAAAGAAATAGGGATATAAATGCAAATAACTTAATTTGGATATAAAAATAGCTAGATAACTAGCTATTTTTTATATTAATATACCTTTTTCTTTATATATTATGAAAGCTTATTTGGCATCATACCAATTATGACCATAATTTATATCAACTTTTAATGGTACTTGAAGTTTCACCGCATTTTCCATTTCTTCCTTAACAATCTGTTTCATTATCTCAAGCTCATCTTTTTTGACGGTAAAAATCAACTCATCATGAACTTGAATTAATAATTTAGATTGTAATTGCTCTTTTTTTAGACGTTCGGAAACATTAATCATGGCAATTTTAATAATATCTGCTGCACTTCCTTGAATCGGAGCATTCATTGCCGTTCGTTCTCCAAAACTTCGTTCATTATAGTTTTTACTTGTTAATTCAGGAATGTATCGTCGTCTTTTAAAGATTGTTTCTACATAACCATTTATTTTAGCTAAATGAACAATATTTTCCATAAAATCTTTGATTCCTGGGTATGTACATAAGTATTTATCAATGAATTTTTCTGCGGCTTTAGTATCAATACCTAAGTTTTCCGATAAACCAAAAGCAGATATACCATAGATAATACCAAAATTTACTGCTTTGGCTTGTCTACGCATAAGTGGTGTTACATCATCTTTACTAACCCCAAAAATATCCATTGCGGTCTTAGTATGAATATCTAAATCATGATTAAAAGCCTCGATTAAATTATGAGCACTAGAAAGATGGGCTAAAATTCTTAATTCAATCTGTGAATAATCAGCTGATAAAATATAATCCTCAGGATTATCCGGAATAAAACACTTTCTTATTTGTCGACCTTCTTCATAACGAATCGGGATGTTTTGTAAATTAGGTTCAATTGAGGAAAGTCTTCCTGTTGCAGTTAATGCTTGATTAAAAATGGTATGAATCTTTTGGTCATTAAAAATCATTGGTTTTAAGCCTTCTACATATGTACTATGCAACTTAGTGATGGTACGATATTCCATAATTTTTTCAATAATTGGATGACTAGAAAATAATTTTTCAAGAACATCACTATTCGTTGAATATCCGGTTTTCGTTTTCTTAATCACTGGTAGATGTAAATCTTCGAATAAAACTTCACCTAATTGCTTAGGACTAGCAATATTAAAAGTTTTATTAGCTAGTTTATAAATCTCACTTTCTAAACCTTTAATCCTAAAGGTTAACTCTTTCCCTAAATCCTCTAAAATTTGTCTATCTATCTTTATCCCATTATATTCCATTTCAGCAAGTACCGTAGAAAGTGGTAATTCTAAGTCTAAATAGAGTGATAATTGGTCATTTTCTTTTAGTTTCTCTATAATCAGTGGTTTTAATTTTTTTAATGCATAAGCTTTCTTAACCGCATGTAATTGATATATATTAGCATCTGGTAAATGATACTTAGTATTCTTACCATATATTTCTTCATCGTATTGCACATTATGATAATTAAAATAGGAACTAATAATCCGAAAATCTTCTTTAGAAATGGCAGGATTAATAATATATGAAGCTATCAGTAAATCAAAATTTACACCATTTATATCAAAACCTTGCCAATTTAGAGCCACTTTTGCTTTTTTTAAATCAAAGGTATTCTTTTTAACTAAAGGGTCCCGTAAAAACATATCTATTACTAATGAGTTATCAAAAACGTTTCTTGGTATAAAAAAATTACCCTTTTCATTGACAACAGCCATTCCTAGAATCTCACATTTATGATAATTTAAACCGAATGTTTCAATAATAATATAAGAATCATCTAATAAAATATCATTTAATTTACTAACATCTAAAACGAGCTCATACTTAATATCCTCTTGTAAGTTACTAACTTCATTTTCCATTTTTTTGACTAAAGAATGAAATTCAACCGAGCGGAAAAAATCTAATAATTGCATATAATCATAGTCATGATAAAGAGTGTCATCAAGAGTAATATCAAGTGGGATATGGCGATTAATCGTTGCTAATCTTTTACTTAATAGCGCTTGTTGAGTATTATTTTCTACACTTTCTTTTAATTTTCCTGTTAAATTATCCACATGAGCTATAAGGTTTTCTACTGAACCATATTCATGTAAAAGCTTTAAAGCTGTTTTTTCACCAACACCAGGTATACCTGGTATATTATCTGAAGCATCACCCATTAGTCCTTTTAAATCTATTATCTGTTCTGGTGTTAAACCATAAACATCAAATAAATGTTCTATAGTATAAGTTTCTAATTCTGTTAAACCTTTTTTAGTTAAACTGACATGTACTTTATCAGATACTAATTGTAGTAAATCTTTATCACTTGAAATGATTTCAACCTCGGAAAAATCTTTATTTTCTGCTTGTAAAGATAAGGTACCGATTATATCATCAGCTTCATAGAGATTTAACTCATAGCGTTTAACTCGCATAACATCCAATAATTGCTTAGCTAGAGGAATTTGCTCAATCAATTCTTGGGGAATGGGTTTTCTTGTACCTTTATATTCTTTATATTCTTCATGACGAAAAGTAGTTTTTCCAGCATCAAAGGCTACTAAAATATGGCTAAACTGATAATTATCTAATATATGAAGCATCATATTAGTAAAGCCAAAAAGAGCATTTGTAGGTAGACCTTTACTACTTTTTAGAATGGTACCACGACTCGATGTTGCATAAAAAGCCCGAAAGAGTAAACTATTACCGTCAATTAAGATGAGTTTTTTCATTTAATCACTCCTATTCCTTATTATTGTACCATATTTTGCAAAGTAAAAAAATAGAGGTTGATAATTATGAAATATATAGGAAAATTTCTAAAACTCATTATATTATTTTCACTTATAATTTTTATTAGTCATCCTAATACTAAAAGTAATCCCACAGTAGCTCCTAATTCCCAATTACATGCTTTAGGTTATAAAGATGAAGATATCTACAATTTAAAAAAGAGGTTTTCTCCATCACAACTGGATTTTATTATAACGAGTCAAATCTCTAGAGAATGTTTATTTCCCTACCTAAATATCTATACATTTCAATTATCACAAATTGATGAGTATGAGATGATAAGAACTAGCAAAAACATATCACATTTAGCAGCTGTTAATTTAACTCATCATCCCTATTTAGCAAATGATTTTTACCAACATTCAAATAAGGCTTTTAACTTAGATAGTAATTTAATATTAGTAAATAAAAATTATGCTTTAGACGCTAATTTTGTTCCTAGTAATCTAGTATTTACGAAGGATTTACGTCTTTTAGTCGATGATTATAGTCGTTATTATCTACAAAAAGAAGCATACACTGCATTAAAAGCTCTTTTTAAAGAGGCAGAAAAAAATAATTTAATCTTCTATTTATCCAATGGTTATCGCTCTTATCAAAAACAAGAAAAAATCTACCAGCAATATACGGTATTATATGAAAATGCAGATCTTTTTAGTGCTCGACCTGGTCATAGTGAACATCAAACTGGTTTAGCTGTTGATATAACATGCAAGAGCGTTGATTATCTCCTTACAGAAAAAATAGCAGAAACTGATGAAGGAAAATTTCTAAAACATAATGCACATCGTTTTGGTTTTATTGAAAGATACCCCCAAGATAAGACTCATATAACTGGTTATAGTTATGAACCTTGGCATCTGCGATATGTTGGTAAAAAAGTAGCTAAAATTATCTATGAGAATAATCTAACTTTAGAAGAATACTTAATTCATTATACTGTAATCCCAATATAAAAAAAGACCAAAAATGATCTTTATTCTTCCTTATTACGCATATGATATAATTGCTTTTGAATTATGTTAAATACTTCCTCGGCATTATCAATATTACTAAAGCCAATTTCTTTAACTTGAGCTTTTGAAAAATCAATATCAAATATTATAGAACCAGAATCTAAAAATGACTTATTTAAGCGGAGTACCTTAATCGTAGAAAATAATTTTTCATGAATTACTTTTTCTTTCTTACTATTTATAATCATTAAACGATTATTAGTAACAACATAAAAGAGATCTTTCATTTTTTTAAAATGATGGTCAGCATAGAGAATAATATAAATTAAGGTTCCTATTAATAAAATAATTAAAGAAATGGTATACCAATCTTTATATGAGGTATGCAAATCATTGATTTTAATTAAGCGTAAGGATAATAAAATGATATTTATAATTAAGACTAATAAAAGGGTCGTTATATAAGAAAGACTAGGAAAAATATGTGGTTTTCCTCGCCATAAAACTTCTTCTTCACTTTGTAGTTGATTATAAATTAAATCAATTTCGGCTTTTAAAAATTTGCGCAATATAATTACCTCCATTCTCTAAATAATATTATACAACAGTTATTTTACCTAATACAACCAGAAAAAGAAATATCCAAGCTTAAAGCTTGGATACCTTATTATTTTTTAGAAAGAAAATTCTCTCCTGGTTGCCAATTACATGGTACTAGTTTACCCTCTATTTCATTTTTAAATGCTTCAAGAGTACGAAGAATCTCATCGACATTACGTCCAGCTTCACCATGATTAATTGATATATGTTTTAAAATCCCATTTGGAGCAATGATAAATGTTCCGCGCCATGCGATACCTTTTTCTTCATCAAGTACACCATATGCTTCTGATACAAAATGGGCTTTATCTGAAGCATGCGGATGATTTAATTTTCCTAATTCTCTTTCTTGCCATGCTAAATGAGAAAAAGTACTATCAGTAGAAATGGCCACGACTTCAGCTCCTAGTTCCTTAAATTTAGGATATAGTTCATTAAATCGACGTATTTCTGTTGGACAAACAAAGGTAAAATCAAGTGGATAAAAATATAAAACAAGCCATTTCCCTTCATTTAATATTTTTTCCATATCAATTGTACCAAAACGTTCTAAACCTTCACCATTTGGTAAAACAGCATCCATTTCAAATAGTGGTGCTAATCTACCGATTTTAACTTCACTAACAAACAAATCACGATTATCTTCCATTAAATTCCTCCTCAATAATTTAATTTATGAATCACATGATTCTTTTTTATTATAAGTAGAATTTTAAATTTTTACCAATGATATGCTTAAAAAAGGAAGTAATAC
>DATCKO010000194.1:0-25687 GCA_036562215.1 Haloplasmataceae bacterium
TAGCTGCTTTATAAACTAAATTACGTTTATCGTTAGGTAGAAAATGTTTATTTGAATCTATAATTATTTTATTCTCTTCTAATTTGGAAATATGGATACGGTCATATAAATCAATCGTTGTCATAACCATCTGTAAATCGTGATAATTATCTTCACGTTTTCTTATGACATCTAATGCTAAATTGATTTTTGCTGGTGCTTTCTCGATAAGCATAAAATCCTCCATTATAAAAAAAATAAATGTATAAAATATACATTTATTATTATAGTTAAAAAATAGTTAATAAATCAACCTTTTTAATAATATAATGTTTTCATAACACCAAAGGAAGTTATACCGCCTATACCTTCATTTTTATTACTTGTTTTGGCAATAGCTTCTGTAACTTTTATTGGTTCTGTAGTACTTGTAGCACAACATTTTACCGCTATTATCGCTGGATCTAAAGATTTAATATTGACCCGATTCGGACTACTGGCAAAATTAGCTCCAGCAGCAATTAGAGCTTCAAAATGCGATTGACAAGCACCCGCTATAATAATGGGTTGATTCATAACGGGATAAAACTGTCTAATTTTCTTTATCGCTTCAATAAAATATTTACTATTACGATAATTATCTATTACTTCCATTTCTTTTCTATTAAATGAATCGTGTCCTGTAATTATAACCACATCCGGATTTAAATGTCTTACATAATCAATAATTCTTAGAGCTATCTCTTTTTCTTTCATCTCTAGGCCTACAGCATAAATATTCATCTTCTTATATAAATCTAAGCATTTCTGCATGTATTTTTTATCTCCATCAATATGAAGAATCTTTCCCATCAAAAATTTTTTATGGTTTTTTTTTATTTCTTGACTGGCAATATTATTAATTACCAACTTTTCTTCTTCTTCTTCACGTTCTAATCTATCCTCATCTATTATAATTAAATCATCTAATGGGGCATCTGCAATTAAACGAACATGTTTTCCTACTAAAATGGCGATATTTTCATATATCGAAGTTACTTCAAAAAGAACATCACAATTATAAGATTTTCTTCCTACTATATCACCTATATTAACCATTAAAATCACCTAATAATATACTATGATATAGTAACACAAGATGTACATGGAATTTATTTTATAAGAAGTGTCTTATAATAATGAAAATTTCTTAATTCTTTTGGTTGTTCAATTACACTAAATGCTAAGTTTTTTTCATTTAATCCTATTGCAAAATGGCATAGAGATATACCTATATCAATACGATTTAATTCATTGATAAATGGTTTCATTATAAAACTTGGTTTTATCCTAAAAACATTAACTTGATTATTATTTTCAAAATCATAAAGCCAAGGCTGTGAATTAATGGCCGATGGCGCTAAACGAACCAAGTTCATCACATCACTATATCCTTGATAATTACCACAAACTATTTTTTCAATAGGTTTTCTTTTAAAATCCTTTAAGTTACTCCGAAAAACTTCCATCTCTTGAGGATAACCAAAGGCAATAACAATAATTGGTATCAAATCATTATCAAGTTGTAAATATTCATTTAAGAGTTCTCGCTTAATTCCTCCCCCTATCCAACAAGTACCAATGTTTAATTCAGTTAAGCGCAAAACAAGATATTCTAGCATGAAACCAATGTTTTCATAACTATTCGTTTCATTAGTACAACTACCTACTAAATAATGAGGAGCATAAATCTTTCCATAACTACCAATTATTCCTCCAAGTATTTTTTGAAAAGATAGCCCATCTTTTACAATATCAATTTGATATTTTAATTCAGGAAATAAAGGTTTAATATTATTAATTTCTTCATTTAACACCGTAAAGATATCTTTACTAACAGGTTGATTGGTATATTTTCTTACCGAACATCTTTTAATAATAGCTTTACTTAACATGAGAATTCATCCTTTGCATATATAACTCATTACTTAACTCTGCAAATTGCTCAATTGTTAAAGACTCTCCTCTTAATGAAGGATCGATCATAACTTTATTTAATGACTCTAAAATTATATTATTATCAAACTCAGGTAAAGATTGCTTTAAATTATTATAGATAGTTTTCCTTCTTTGTACAAAACTCCCTTTAACAACACGAAAGAAGAAACCTTCATCATAAACTTCAACAAGAGCTTCTTTCCTTACCTCAAGTATTAATACCGCACTATCCACATTAGGTTTAGGAATAAAAACATTTCGGGGAACATTAAAAGCGATTTTAGGTACAGTATAATACTTTATAGCAATAGTTAAAGCATTATATTCTTTGGTATTAGGTCCTCCACATAATCTTTCCGCCACTTCTTTTTGTATTAAAATGCAAAATCGTTTTATAGGAAGTCTTTGTTCAAGAAGCCTCATAAGAATAGGCGTAGTAATATAGTATGGTAAATTAGCTACCACATATATATCATTATTGGGGTTAAATTCTTCTTTTATCATGGCTTTGATATCAGCTTTTAAAATATCTTCATTAATTATTTTCACATTAGGATAATCACTCAAAGCATTTTCTAATATTGGTAATAGACTTTTATCAATCTCATAACTTACAACCTTTTTAGCAACCTTTGCCAATTGCTCGGTTAAACCACCAATGCCAGGTCCAATTTCTATTACACAAGTATTAGAAGTAACTTCTGCAATATGAACAATTTTCTTTAAAATATTAATATCTACTAAGAAATTCTGCCCATAACTCTTCTTAAAATTAAAACCATTAGCTTTTACGATTTCTAATGTGCGAGATAAGGTCGCAATGTCTTTTTTCATATTACTACACCTCTATTTGATAACATTCAATTAATTCCATAAGTGTCTTTTTAGAAATATTAAATAGATTGATTTTTTTATGGAATTGCTTCGCATTATTACACCCTAGATGTAATTTATCACTGATATAATTTCGTAATTTATGACTATCCTTACTACCTATTAGTTTCATTTCCATAAGCTCATTATAATCTATCTTAACTTCACAAGGGTTAACTTCTGTAATACACGATAAGGCTTCAATAATATCTTCATTTAGACAATGTTCAATACCTACTTTATGTTTTTTTTCATCAATAGCTTTTTCTTTTTTAATATAAGCATTCTTACATCCACTAATCCTTTGATTAATAACTTTTCTGATTCTTTCTCCTTGATAATCAGGGTCAGTAAAAACAATTACCCCTTTTTCTTTTTGGGCTTTTTCAATCAACTGTAATGTTTTTTCATCTATTGCGCTACCACGAGTTTCTATCGTTTCAATAAAAGGAAAAATGGATTTTAATTTTCGCGTATCTTCTTTTCCTTCAACAACTATTATTTCTTTAAAATGCATTTTATCACCAACATTATTGTATCATATAATCTTTACTTTTACTTATAAACATTTTCATTATTGTACCATATATTATTAGAGAGGTGATTATATGGCGGTTGTCGCATATACGTCAAAAGAATTAGATTTACTAGCTAGACTAATGCGTGCTGAGGCTGAAAGTGATGGGCAATTAGGTATGCTTCTTGTTGGTAATGTAGGAATTAACCGTGTAATTGCAAATTGTTTGGATTTTCGTAATGTTCGTTCAATACAACAAATGGTTTTTCAATCTCCAGGGGGATTTGAAGCTACACAATTAAGTTATTTTTATCAACCCGCTAGAGAATTAGATCGAAGATTAGCTCGAAGAGTAATCAATGGAGAAAAATTTGTACCAGCCACTAGAGCTTTATGGTTTTACAATCCATTTGGTCAATCATGTCGAGCTCAATGGTTTGGACAATGGAATACAGGAGTATTTAAGAGTCATTGTTTTTATGCCCCATTAGAATCTGAGGGCTGTGGTATATAAATGATTTTATAACTGTACTATTTAACTATTGTTAAATAAATACAGTTTTTTTATATTGACTTCCCTTTTAAATTTAATAAATAAGCAATATTATTAGCAGCAACCATACCACTTTGTAATGCTCCTTGCATCCAAGCATGATATGAAGAAGTATGTTCACCAGAAAAGAATACTTTATTATTAAATTCTGGAATGATAGAACTATAAGAATATAATCTATTTTGCCCTGGTTGATACCAGCAAAAAGCCCCTAAACTATACTCATAACAATTCCAATTCCTAGTTATATAATCTTCTACTACCATATCTAAATAATCATTTGGTAAACCATGAACAGCTTCTAATTGCCTTTTAATTAATTCAATTCGGTCAAACTCATTTTGATTGCCAACTCTTGTAGCATCTAGTCCCATATTATATGATGCTGTTAAAACCTGATTTGGACTAACTGGATACCAAATACTAGTAATAGCTAGGTCAGTTACGGAACTTCCACCCAAGTTTTTTCCCCAAAAAGGTTTATTACATAACATAAGTGTTTTTTGAGATGGAGCATAATTCACTAAACTAATAGCTTCCATTTTTCTACTAGAAAATGGAGGACAAATATCTATTAACCTTAACTGTGAAAAAGGTAATGTACAAACAACATAATCAAACTTCTCAGTATTTTCAATATTATTATACCGATATTTAACTAATACTTCATTATCAATTGGATTATCATATATACCAATAACACGATAACCTATTTTAAGTTTTATTTTACCAATTAAAGCCTTTAAAAAAGCTAGTGGTAAAGAGTTCATGCCATTTTCTATGCGGTAATAATAAGCATAGTTTGTAGAATATGTTTCTTTTAAAGATTCTAGATAGCTATTATAAAATAACCCTCTATCATGACCTATTATATTACTTATTAAGTTTATTGCCCCTTCACTTAAACCTAACCTATTACATGCTTGATAGAAGTTAAGAGAATCATAGAAATTGATAAACTCAGGATATGTTTCCTGTATTATTAATAACTGTTTTCGTTCACTAGGATCTAACTTTAAAAGGACATCATTTAATACATACTCAATTAGTTTACTAGGTTTAGTATTTCTTTCCCATTCGTTCAAATCATAATTAGGATAAATATAATGCATAATTTCTTTATCAATATTTTTTCCTTTTAATCTAATTCTGTCTACATATAAAATATCATTCTCGGTTTCATAATTAAAAGGTAAGGTATTAAGTTTAAATAAATTAATATAATGCCAGGTTGTTTCATGGGAAATAGGAACTCTCATTGCGCCAAGTTCACCATAATTCTGTTCATTGAAATAGTGAGTATATACTCGTCCACCAAGATGAAAAGAATTGGCTTCAAAAAGCACAATTTCACAGCCTAATTTATGTAGTTCATAGGCAGCAGCTAATCCCGATAATCCTGATCCTAATATAGCTATACGAATATTTTGATATTTATTTTCTTCAGCAATTTTAGTTATTTCTAGAGGAGCTTTAGCTAAATGAATTATATTATAGAAATCTTCTTCTCGCTTTAATCTTTTAAGCACTTTTCTCAACAAATCATAGCGGAAAGTATCGCTAGGATTCCTAGAACAAGTAAATTCCATATTTTTCCCCTCCTATATGATTAATATAATATATGCGTTTAACTTATCTCATATTATAAAGCCACCTTTAAAAACTATATTAATGGTTATAATAAAAAAAGAAATAAATTGTGGAGATGAGGCAAGTGAATTGGATGAAAGATCTTATCAGCAAAGGTACTAAAAAAAAGAAAAAAGAAAAAAAAACCATACTACATGAATATTATGGGGAAGCTAAACCTCTAAAAAAATCTCTTGATGAGAATTTATCAATAATTAAAAAAATCCTAGGTGACCCTAGTGATTTAATTATTAGGGAATTAGTCATCGGTAAAGAGATTCCCCAAAAGATCGCACTTATTATTATAGATGGCTTAACCAATGGCCAATTCGTCCATGACTTTATTTTAAAAGGATTAGTCTATGAAATTCGTACAGCTGAATTAAGTCCTGAAGTAAAAATCAATTCATTTAAAGATATTTTATTAAATTGTTCATTACCTTTAAGTGACGTTGAAGAATTATCAAACTTTAAAGACCTATTTGAGAAACTATTAAGTGGTGACTCCGTTATTTTATTTGATAAACTTGATAGTGGTCTTGTCATTGATACTAAAGGATGGCAAGATAGAGGAATTATTGAACCTAGTGCTGAAACTGTTATTAGAGGTTCTCGTGATAGTTTCAATGAAACTTTAAGAACCAATACTATGTTAATTAGAAGAAGAATAAAGGATATTAACCTTCGCGTTATTAATCGAGTTGTTGGTACCATTACCAAAACTTCGGTAACAATTATGTATCTTGAAGGTCTAGCTAAAGAAGATATTGTTAAAGATGTAATTGATCGCATCGATTTAATTAATATCGATGGTATTTTAGAGAGTGGAAATATTGAGGAGTTATTAGTCGATAATATATACTCTCTATTTCCTACAATGTATACTACAGAGCGTCCTGACAAAGTAGCTGGTAACTTATTAGAAGGAAGAATTGCGATTTTAACAGATGGCACTCCATTTGTACTAGTCGTACCAGCAGTCTTTATGCAATTTTTCCAATCATCAGAAGATTATTATCAACGATGGATTTTTGCTTCTTTTATTAGGTCAATTAGATACCTATCCTTTTTCTTAGCCCTTCTTACCCCATCGGTGTATATCGCCATTACCACTTTTCATCATGAAATGTTACCTACATCTTTATTACTAAATATTTCTGGACAAAGGGAGTCCGTTCCATTTCCAGCAGTAGTTGAAGTATTTTTTATGGAAGTGACCTTTGAAATATTAAGAGAAGCGGGATTACGTATGCCTAGGGCAATAGGTTCAGCAATATCGATTGTTGGAGCATTAGTATTAGGTGAAGCGGCAGTAAATGCGGGAGTGGTCTCCAACATTATGGTTATTATTGTCTCTCTAACTGCGATAACTTCTTTGATTTTCCCTGAGTATAGTTTTTCCAGTCCTGTCCGTTTGCTTCGTTTTGTATTCATAATCTTATCCTCAATTATTGGCTTATATGGTATAGCTATTGGTTTAATGATGTTAACCATTCATCTTTGCAGCTTGCAATCTTTTGGTGTTCCTTATATGTATCCTTTAGCTCCACTTAGTTTATCAGGATTGAAAGACGCTATTATTAGAACACCTATAAAAACCCACATAAAGCGACCACAAATTATTACAGAGAACGATCTAATAAGGCAGTCACAAACAGAAATTACCAATAAGAAAAGTGGTGAGAAGTAATTGAGAGCAATTAAAGTAATCTTGATAATTTTTATGGTACTAATTTTAAATGGCTGTTGGAGTAAAAAGGAATTAAATGAACTATCCTTAATTACTTCCATGGCTATAGATAAAGAGGATAACGAATACCTTATTACACTTTTGATTGTTGTACCAAGTGAAGCAACTTTAGATGCTTCAGGTAGAAGTTCACCTGCCATGATTTTATCATCTAAAGGAGTAAATATTTGTGATGCTTTTAGAAAATCAACTTTAAGTCTATCTCGAGCTCCTAATCTTACTCATGTTCAAAATGTCATAATTAGTGAAGAAATTGCACGAGAAGGAATTAGTGATGTATTAGATAGTTTAATTCGTGATGAGCAACTTCGTCCTAATGTCAATGTTTTTGTTGCAAAAGATAAAAAAGCTAAAGAAATTTTAAGTGTATATACTACTATTGAAAACTCGGTATCAACAAAAATAATGCAATTAATAGTTAATTCACAAACTAACTATTCACTAACACATCCTGTTACTGTTTTACAATTAATAAATGAAATCGTGAATGATAGTCAAGAAGCTCATGTACCAGGTATCACTGTTGAAGGTGATTTAGAAAAAGGAATGACACAAGATAGTCCTCAAAGGGTTGAACCATATGTTAATGTTAAATTAGTTCCATATGCTGTTTTTCAAAAGGATAAAATGATTGGTTGGTTAGATGATGAAACTAGTAAGATGCTAAATCTTGTTAATAATGAAGTTATTCAAACAATGCTAAGTGCAAAAATTGATGATAATAAATATTATGTTCTAGAAGTCCGAAAAGCAAAATCAAAAATTAAATTAAAAGTTAAAGATAATAAGCCATCTTTCGATATACAAGTTAAAATAGAGGGAATAATTTGTCAAGCAGATTGTACAATGGATTTATCACTTCCGAAAAATATTGAAAAAATTGAACAGAAACTGGTTGATGAATTACAAGCACAAATTGAAAAATCTATTAATACTATTCAAACAACTTATAAATCTGATGTAATAGGCTTTGGAACTATAATACATCGTACAAAACCAAAATTATGGAAAAAAATAAAAAAAGATTGGGATGAGATTTTTCCAGAAGTTGAGTTCACAGTTCAAGTACAAGTCAATATCAAACAACAAGGATCAATTATCAATCCAATTAACAAGGATATTAAGTAAGAAGGAATAAATTATGAAAAAAGTACAAATCTCTACCTTTCAATTATATGTTTTAATGTTTATGTACATGCTCAGTCCTGCTTCAGTTATTTTTATAGCTAAAGAAGCTAAACATGATGCGTGGATGGCTACACTTATAGGGGGCATTTTGGGGATGTTAAAAATAGGTCTAATTATAACTTTTATTTATAAAAATAATAATAATCTAAGCTTCCCCGAAATACTTGAAAAACTAGTAGGTAAATATATCAGTAAGATTCTAGTTATATTATATACTATTTACTTTATTTTTAAGTCCCTTTTTCTTTTAAGACATACGAGCGAATTGTTAACAACATATGTACTAAATACTACACCCCCTCTAGTGTTACATATTGTTGAATTTTCAGTAGTAATATACGCTGTATATAAGGGGTTAGAAACCATATCACGAACAGCAGAGATTTACTATTTTGCGGTAGTTTTTTCCTATATATTGTTTGCGGTACTTTTATATTTCTCTGATGTTCTTAAAATGGAAAATATCTTACCTATGCTAGAAAATGGTTTTATTCCTGTACTTAAAAGTAGTGTACCCTTAGTTTTAAGTTTTCCTTATGGTGATTTAATTGTTTTTTTATCTATAACTCATTTTGTTAATAAAAAAGAAAAAGTCACTAAAGTTTCCTTATTAGCTTTACTAAGTACTACATTAGTTCTTACTTTAATAACAGTTCAAAATTTAATGACAGTTGGTCCTTATTTGGTTGAAAATACACCTTATCCGACGATGAAATCAATAAGAATGATTGATGTCGGTGACTTTCTTCAAAGATTAGATTCTATAGCTGTGTTAAGTTTTTTAACCTGTTCCTTTTTTAAACTAATGATTCTTCAATATGCGATATCCACAGGATTACAAACTGTATTTAAAACCAAAAAATACCAGACATTTATTATTCCGAGTTCCGTAATCATCATAATCGGTTCCCTGTATATAGCTAAAAATTACACTACCCACTTATACTTAGCTAAACAATTTTTAGGCACATACTTCGAAATAACTTTTGAAACAATTATTCCTGCATTACTAATAATTATTGCTTTAGTAAAAAAATTTTTTAAACTGGGAATTAAAACTTAGTTAAATAATTTATAATTACACAAAAGACCTCTAATAAAGAGGCCTTTCTTTTTGCTTTCTATTAAAATCTAAATATTTATTTTCTTTAGTCATTATTTTATTATCTTCCTTACTAAATAGTTTACCAATTTCATTTACTATAATAGGAATTAAGGATAAACCAAAGATTATTAATAATTGTTTAATTGATAAGGTTGTTATATTAAAGAGACTTCTTGTAAATGGAAATAAAAGTATTCCATATTGTAATACCATACTTATAACAAATGCAATGATAAGATATTTATTAGAAAAGAGTCCTAATTTAAATATTGAGTAACGTTCTGAACGAACATTGAAAGCATGGAATAATTCTACTGTTGTTAGAGTCATAAAAGCCATTGTTTGTGCTAATATTAGTGAAGTATTAGAACTTACTCCCATTTTATAACCAATATTGAAGGCCATAAATGTTAATAGACCAAATAAGATCCCATGTCCTAAAATAATTAATAATGATTCAAAGTCTAAGAAAGAATCCTTTTTGGATTTAGCTTTCATGATATCCGGTTCTGATTTTTCTAAACCTATCGCAATGGAAATTAGTGAATCAGTAGTAAGATTTACCCAGAGGAGTTGAACAGCAGTAAGTGGTGTAATTGATACTCCAAAAAGTTTTGCTCCTAGGATAGAACCTAGAAGAACAGTTACTATTTCACCAATATTACAACTTAAAAGAAATTTTATTGCTTTCTTAATATTGGCAAAAATAGTACGACCCTCCTCAACAGCACTTACGATGGTCGCAAAATTATCATCTGTTAGAATCATATCAGATGCACCTTTAGCAACTTCTGTACCTTGTATTCCCATCGCTATTCCGATATCAGCATTCTTTAAAGCAGGGGCATCGTTAACACCATCACCAGTCATTGCGACAATCTTTCCCTTACTTTTCCAAGCTTTCACAATTCTAACCTTATGTTCTGGATTAACCCTTGCATACACACGATATTTATCGATAACTTTTTTTAACTCTTTATCTGATAATTGGTCTAATTCACTGCCAGAAATAGCTTTATGCTCTTCATCAATAATTTGTAGTTGCTTAGCAATCGCAATAGCGGTATTTATATGGTCACCTGTAATCATGACAACATCTATACCACTAGCTAGACACTTCTGAATAGATTGATAGACTTCTTCCCTTGGTGGGTCAATCATCCCAATTAAACCCACAAAAGCTAAATCTTGCTCAAGGTTTACTATAGTATTTTCCTCTGTCATTTTGATAGCTACTCCAATTATTCTTAGAGCTTCCTTAGACATCTGCTCATTTGCTTCATTTATTTTATCTAAATACTTTTTAGTCATTGGTAACACTATATTATCAAGCATAACATATTTGCAAAGTTTTAAAATTACTTCTGGTGCTCCTTTGGAAATAGCAATTGTTTTATTTTTGTATTTATGAACAGTTGTCATCAGTTTTCGCTCAGAACTAAAAGGTATTTCTCCCTTTCTTTCATATAGTTTATGCATATTTATAGGATCAATATTAGCCTTTATACCAAAATTGACTAACGCAACTTCCGTTGGATCACCAATAATTTTTTTATCTTCCAAAAACTTAGTATTTGTACAAAGTAAACTCCATGAGGCTAATTGCTTCATAGATTCAGTAATTTTGTTTGTTAATTCCACTATTTGGAAGTTGGTGTAAACTTTAGTAACGGTCATTTTATTTTGTGTTAAAGTACCCGTCTTATCTGTACAAATAATATTAGTTGAACCTAAAGTTTCTACCGCTGGTAATTTTCTAATTAAAGCCTTTTTTTTCGCCATACGTTGCATACCAATGGCAAGTACAATAGTAACAATAGCTGGTAAGCCTTCAGGAATAGCAGCAACAGCTAAGCTTACACAGTTAATAAACAATGATAAAATATTTTGTTTTTGCTTTACACCAATGTAAAAGATAATTAAGCAAATAATGAAAATGATGACTAATAGTATTTTCCCTAATTTTTCCAAGCTTTTTTGAATAGGTGTTTGAATATAACCTACTTCATCTATCATTTTGGCGATTTTACCAATTTGCGTGTTCATACCAATATCTGTAACGAGCGCTTTCCCTCGACCATAGGTCACTGTTGTACCAGAAAAAACACAATTTGTGAGATCACCTAATGAAACTTGGTCTTTGGTTATAGCTTTTAAACTTTTTTCCACCGCTATTGACTCACCAGTTAAAGCTGATTCATCAACCTTTAATCCCTGTAGTTCAATTATTCTAGCATCAGCAGGAACATAATCACCTGCTTCAAGTAAAATAATATCACCTACTACAATATCACTAGCATGAATTATAGAAACTTTACCATCTCTTAATACCTTGGTATGTGGAGAAGTCATTTTTTTAATTGCTTCAAGAGACTTTTCAGCTTTATTCTCTTGAATAATACCAAAAAGGGCATTGATAACTACAATCGCTATAATTAAAATACCTTCTTTGCTTTCTCCTAATATGAAAGATACAATTGCGGCTCCTAGTAAGGTCAAAATCATAAAATCGCCAATTTGTTCTATAAACTTCTGTATAAAGTTTTTTGGTTTTTTGGTTATAAGTTCATTTTTTCCCTCGCGTTTCTGTCTATTCATGACTTCACTAGTACTTAACCCATCTTTAATTGATGTATTTAACTGTTTTTCTAAATCTTCTATTGTACCTTGATAATTAATCATCTCTAATCTCCAACCTTTATATTTTATAACTACTTAACTATATTATAAAAGTTAGAAATTTATTATCAGAAATAAAAAAAAAGTTAGTATTCATTTACTAACCTACTATTTCATCAAACATTAATCTATCTTCAGGTAAAAAGTTATTTATCACTTCATATGGATAGTATAATTTATAATCTGTTTTCGCACCTACTTGTATTATACCTTTAACGATATGTGACAAATCGGCAATCTCCACTAAACTATCTTTTACATATAAATATATTGGTTCTTTATTTAAACTTATGTCATTGTAATATTGATACGCTTCTTTTACAATCATATCACAATGAAGATAATATTTGTCATTTATATTGTATTTTCTAAAAATTGCCTTAATTCTATTATACTTTTCCTTCAATACCGCAAGAGATTGACAAGTAATATATTTAAATAATTGTCTATTTAAGAAGCGATAACACAAATCAGATAAAATAGGATCTTTTTCCAAACTCCAATCTTTGATTTTTTGTATAAGCCATGGTTCATCTAATTCTAAATAAATATCTAGGGTAAGATTGCTATTAAGGATTTTATTAATAATAGTCATATCGCTCTTAAATGTAAACTGATTCCTGATTAAGTCCTTAACCCGTTTAAATATATTAACTAAAATAATCTCATAGCTTACTCCAACAGGATGATAATAGACCTGCCAATACATATGATATCTACTCATTAAATAATTTTCAATCGCATGCATAGAAGTATACTTAAAGGCAATCCGATTATTGATTACTAAAAAACTTCTGATAATTCTTTCTAAATCAATTTCACCATATGTAGCTCCTGTATTATAGGCATCTCGTTGTAAATAGTCTAATCTATCTGCATCTAATTGACTACTAATAATACTATTCATAATATGATGATGACAGTTAGTATCACATAAATCCCCTTTATAACATTTCTTACTAATTACAGCAGCTACCTTAAAAGAAAATCCATTTTCATATTCTTCAAGTACTTTGTGAACTTCAGTATTATTATCAGTAATAATCTTGATAGAGTACTTTTCATGATTGGTATTAAATACCATTTCAAAAGCATGGGAGTATGGACCATGACCTATATCATGAAGTAATGCAGCACATAAAGTAATTAAAACTTCTTCTTTAGAAAGAAGGGATTTAATATCTTCAACTTCACTGATTATACGTCTTGCAACTTCATAAACACCAAGGGAATGGGAAAAACGAGAATGTTCTGCCGTATGATATACGACAAATACTCCACCTAGTTGATGGATTCTTCGTAATCTTTGAAACTCCTTAGTTTGAATTAACTTCCATATCAGTTCATCTTCAACTTTAATATAACCATAGAGAGGGTCACGAAACACTTTCACTTCATGCATACAATATCATCTCCCAAATATACTATCCTTATTTTACGACAAATATTTCCTTTTTTATATTATTTTTAGCAACTTTTTTATACTTTTATCATATATTTTAATATTGAAGTAATCTTTAATAATTGATTTTTTTAGGGAGGTAAATATGAATAGTTTTACTCCGCCAAATTTCCCACCACAAGATACATTTCAACAGACACCTGGATTTCAAACTCCTTTTTTTACCCAACAAACGGGTTATCCACAAGCAACTCCATTTATGTATTCTGGCACTGTTCCTCAAGTGACTCCACAAGGTTTTATCCCTTTTGAACAGTCCTATATTGAAAATATTCTTCGTCTAAATAAAGATAAAATCGCTACTGTTTATATGAACTTTGAAAATTCTCAGTGGGGTAGCAAAATCTTTAAAGGAGCAATTGAAGCTGCTGGAAAGGATCATATTATATTACGTGATACAACCACTAATATGAGATATTTACTATTGACTATTTTCTTGAACTATATCACATTTGATGAAGAAATTAATTATGAATATCCATTTGCTTTACCGAATTATCCAGGTACACAATTACGTAAAAAAGAAAGTAAAGAGCAAAATAAATGAAGTAGGCTAAAGCCTACTTTTAAATTTGCCAGTTTATTGGTTTAAGATTATTTTTTATTAAAAACTCATTTGCTTGCGAAAAATGTTTACAACCAAAAAATCCACCGTACGCTGATAAAGGTGATGGATGTGCTGAAGTTAGTACTTTATGGATAGGATTGGTTATAAGAGGTATTTTCTTTTTCGCATCATTCCCCCATAATAAAAATACTACTGGTTGTTGTTTCAAATTAATTAATTTGATTGTATTATCAGTGAAAATCTCCCAGCCTATATTTCTATGGGAACCAGGTTCGCTATCTCTTACTGTCAATACGGTATTTAATAAAAAGACACCTTGTTTAGCCCAAGCTTCTAAATTTCCGTGTTGGGGATAATCTATTTTAACATCATCAACTAATTCTAAAAAGATATTATGTAAAGAATGAGGTATTTTAACCCCTTTTGGAACAGAAAAGGCTAAACCATGAGCTTGATTTTTTTGATGATAAGGATCTTGTCCTAAAATAACTACTTTTACTTCCTTATAACTAGTATGTTTAAAGGCTTGAAAAATGTTTTCTTCTTTAGGATATATAGTATGAATCTTACTATCTTCATTAATTTTATGAAGTAATTGGATAAAATAGGGCTTTTTCTTTTCCTCGTTTAAGAATATGTCCCAATCATTGCCAATTTTCATCACTCATATCCCCCCCAACATTATTGGTCTTTGTAGTAATGGTTTTAAAGACTTGACCTTTATCCAGATATTTTCGTAATATGGAAACTATATAACCCACAAAAATACCAGTTAAAAAGCCAAATGGTATTAACCAAATTAAGTTAAAAATCACCACAAATCCATTATAAAATATTAACGCTATAACTTGACCAATGTTATGTGCTATTCCTCCAGCCACACTAATTCCTACAAAGCTTGTTACTTCTTTTCCTTTATTAATCAATAAATACATTACCAAAAAACTTAATAATGTACCAGATAAACTAATGGTAAACATTTGTAAATGGCCAAATAATAATCCAGTAAATAGTGATTTTAAAATTACTAATAATAATGCTTCACGAAATCGCAAATAATAAATACCAGTTAATATAACAATATTCGCTAATCCTAGTCTAACACCTTGGGTTGAGGCAAAGGATGATAGAATATTATCAACATATCCTAATACAAAACTCAAAGCGACTAATATGGCGATAAAGACCATCTTTTCTGTAGTTTTTTTATTTCCCATGGTATCATCCCTTCTACCTATTTTTGCTTTATAATTATATCATATTTAAAATAAAAAAGATATTTGTTATAATATATATATAATAACCAATATTTAGGAGGTCATGATGAGTAATTGCATATTCTGTAAAATTATTAATAACGAGATTCCTAACGTGAAAATATATGAAGATGATAAAGTTGTTGCATTCCTTGACATTTCTCAAGTCACTAAAGGTCATACCTTAGTAATACCTAAAAAACATGTAGAAAATATTTATGAAGTTGATGAAATAACCATATCTGATTTATATAAACGGGTTCCTAAAATTGCGAAAGCTATTACTAAAGCATTTAACGCTCAAGGTTGTAATATTGTAAACAATAATGGTGAAATAGCTGGGCAAACGGTTTTTCATTATCATGTACATATTATTCCACGTTATAATGATGATGATGGTTTTAGAGCCATATATACTAATCATATGGATCAATTTTCTAAAGAAGATTTAGAAAAAATTGCTTTGATAATAAAAAAAGAACTAAACTAAAAAGTTTAAAGACCATACTCAATGGATATGGTCTTTTTATTATGTTATAAAATAATTTTCTTATTCAAACAATCTCGCAAGTGTACGAACCATTACTCCAGTTGCACCTTCAGGTCCTAATAGATAATCACTATTTTTATCACTAGTTCCCGCTATATCCAAATGAATCCATGGTGTATCTTCTGCGAATTCAGCGATTAAGGCTGCACCAAAGGAAGCATGACCATCACGACCAGGAGAATTATTATAATCAGCAACTGTGCTTTTTTTACATCTTTCTCTAAATGGATCTACTGGTAGTTCCCAAATTGATTCTCCTGTATATTGTGCTTTTTCTTTAAACTCATCTAAAAAGGCTTTATTATTCGTAAATGCTCCTGTAATCTCTTTACCTAAAGCGGTAACAACTCCACCAGTTAGAGTTGCAACATCAATAATCCTTTGAGCATTATGTGTTTTAGCAAAGGTAACAGCATCAACTAAAGTTAAACGACCTTCAGCATCGGTATTTAATATTTCAATAGTTTTTCCACTCATAGTAGTTACTATATCATCAGGTACAACTGCTTCATTGCTAATGAGATTTTCTGTTGCGGCTATTACAACATCGACATCAACTGTTAATTTCTTTCTAGCAATCAATTCTATAGCTCCAAGAACACTCGCAGCACCTGCCATATCTGTCTTCATACCAGCCATACCATCTTTAGGTTTTATACAATAACCACCGGAATCATAAGTTAAACCTTTACCAATTAGAGTTGTGATGTTTCCATTTCCATTTCGATACTGTAAATGAATTAATTTAGCTTCTTCTTTTGAGCCTTTATTAACAGCTAAAAATGCTCCCATACCTAATTTTTCAATTTCTTCTTTATTATATATTTTACATCCTAAGTTATATTTGTGAGCAAGATCTTCAGCGTATTTAGCTAAAATAGATGGTGTCATCTTATTTCGTGGTTCATTCACTAAATTTCGAGCATGATTTGTACTATCAGCATTTATATAACCACTGTTAATTGCCTTACTTATATCATCTTTATAATAGATATTTACTTGGTAATCATTATTATCCTTTTTATTAGTTTTATAATTATTAAATTTATAATTTACAAGTTCAATTGTTTCTACTAATTTTTCTGCTAAGTAATGAGCATCACTATTTAACGATAAGAATGATGCTAAATCTATTACTACATCATGATCTATTTCTTTTGCGATTTTGGAAGCTATCTTTTGAATATCGGTTAAATCATATTTTTCCTTATCTCCTAACCCTATAAATACTATTCTATTAAAATTAAAATCATTAAGAGGATAAAACGGAGTGATTTCCCCAAAACTAGTAAAATCTTCTTTTAGACTAAGTCTTTTAATAATAGTACTTAAGTGTTCGTCTTCTTGATTGTCTTTAACTCCTACAATAAATACTCGCGTGTCTTCCTTGATATTTACTGAACTAATATAATTATACATATAATTTCCACCTCTTTAATTTTCCATAATAATTAAGTTATTCGTAAAGTCTTTTTCAAGAAATTTATAAGATATAAATGATAATGTTAATCCTAAAAGCAAGTAAATTAAGTTGGTAATGAGCATGTTTTCTACTAGTAAATTAATTATAAATATGTATGAAAGAACTAATATTGTAGCATATACTACACCAATCCCCATGTGGATTAGTACATTCATATTTTGTTTCATAGCTTGTTGCGGATTTTCCCATTTTAATTTAGGTAGTTTTAAATCAATATATAAACCAATCATTAATAATGGAATGCTTAAAACTATTGATAAAATTAAAGCAAATAATGCTTTATCAATAACCAATGAAAACTCTACACCGATTTTGGTTAAGTAGAATAGGATTATGGTAAGTACAACTAAACTATATACTACTTGAGTAAGTAAAGGAACGATAATCCTTCCAAAGATGTGCTCTTTAGAACTGATTGGTAAAGTTCGCATTATCCAATTTGTTCGACCTTCACGAGAAAAAGATGTACAAGTAATTGGTATTAATGATACGGAAATGGCTAGAAACAATGTAATACCAAGCCATATTTCTTTATAATAAAAATTGTAAAAGATTAATAGTGGTGCTACTTCTTGTATTCCACTAAAAGAGAATGAAAAAATAAATACTAGGGGCATAATAATAATCATTGAAAAAGTATTAAAGGCATAGATTGGTACTTTTAATAATGTAATAAAATCAATTTTCGCAATGGCTAGGCTAACAGGTCTAACTCCTTTATATTTGACTTTATTTTTTACATTTCTCTTTTTTATTGGTCTACTTTGTTCTTTCAAATAACTCTTAAAGAAGACCTTTTCTAAAAAAATCGCAAATAGAATGACCAATCCCACTGAGATAATAAGAAGTGCTAACGTACCTAATATGGCATAAAGAATATTTCCGTTAATCGCAAAATCAATTAATTTTATTATTGGATAATAATTAGAAAACTTATCTAAAAAATAGGAACTATTTTGCGCTAATTGGGAAAAATCTTGAACTTGAATATTACTATATAGTGTGTATTGGAAATACATTAATACCACTAAAAGTATTATATATCCTATCATTCTCAATTTATCTTTATTTTTTGTAAAATGAGATATATTCATTAATAATACGGTAATAAAACCAACTATTACTAACGGTATAATAGGTAGTAATGTGAAACAAATAAGCATTGTTATCCACTGATACACATAAATCTTTACAAAAACACCATAGATAACAAAGAATGGTAATACCGTTATTAGCAATGTAAGTAATTCCCATAAGTAGATGACAAAGAATTTACTAACTAAATAATAACTTGGTTTAATAGGTAATGGAGCTAATAGTTTTACATCGTTAGAAAAATAAAAGTAAGATATAAATTGAAACATTCCGAAGAAGAAAATTATGAAGAGGGAAAAGATGATGGCCATAACAATAAACAATGATTGAGCATTTATCATTTGATATGCTTTAAATAGTTGAATAAACATTGTTATAAATACGACATAACTTGGTATACAGAGAATAAATAGCAAAATCACTGCGAGAGTCATGTTGCGATGTTTTCTATCAGTTTTTATTTTATATAAAATACTATTTAAGGATAATCCTTGCTTTAAAAGAAACTTAAAGGTTAATAAAAAATCTTTCATTATTCCGTCAACTCCAAGAAGATATTTTCTAGTGATTCTTCTTTACCTATTTTCTCCTTCATTTCTTTTAATGTACCTAAAGCAATTATTTCTCCTTTGTTGATAATCGCAACACGATCACATAATTTTTCTGCAACTTCTAATATATGAGTTGAAAAAAAGACACTATTTCCTTTTTCACAATGTTCCCTTAGAAGTTCTTTAAATGTATGTTGTGCTTTAGGGTCTAATCCTACTAACGGTTCATCAAGTATCATTACTTTAGGATTAGCTAACAAAGCTCCTATTAACATCAATTTTTGTTTCATACCATGAGAATAACCTGATATATAACTATTTATATCATCTTTTAAAACTAAAGCATCCAAATAATAATTCATTTTCTTTTCTTGTTCATCTTTAGGTATCTTATAAATATCAGAAATAAAGCGCAAATACTCATAACCTGTAATTTTTTCAAAGATATCAGGATTATCGGGAACATAACTAAATTGTCTCTTGGCTTCTAAAACTTCTTGTTGATTATTAAAACCATTAATGATAATATCGCCACTATCTGGCTTTAATAAACCCACTATCATTTTAATAGTAGTAGTTTTACCGGCACCATTAGGTCCTAAAAATCCAAATATCTCTTTCGGATTAACAGTAAAACTGATGTTATTGACCGCAACTTTTGTACCAAATTTCTTAGTTAACTCTTTTATTTTTAACATTTCATCACCCTTTAAATATTATATTTTAGTTATAATATAATTTATATATATTTACAAGTGTATAAATAGATTTATCTTAAAAAACCTAAAAGAAATGACTGCTTAAACGCAGTCATAAGTTAATCATTATAGGTCTTTAACTTTTTCTACAATCTTAATAATTATAGATACTGCTTTTTCCATTGATTCGATTGGAATATATTCATATTTACCATGAAAGTTATGTCCACCGGTAAATATATTTGGTGTTAATAATCCCATATAAGAAAGTCTTGCTCCATCTGTTCCACCACGAATAGGAACTATTAATGGTTCTATGTCTAAGTCTTTCATTGCTTCTTTTACAATATCGATAATGTACATATTGTTTACAAACTGTTGTTTCATATTATAATATTGATCTTTAATTGTGCATGTTATGACTGGTTCCTTATACCTACTGTTAATCTTATTTACTATTTCTTTAAAATATTCTTTACGTTTATTAAAATTATCTTTATCAAAATCACGTATAATATAATCTAATGAGGCGGTTTCTTCACTGCCAGTGATACTTGATAAATGATAAAATCCTTCGTAACCTTCTGTTTTTTCAGGTACTTCTTCTTTTGGTAAGAGTGAGGCAATTTCTGTCGCTATTAAAGCAGCATTAATCATTTTACCTTTAGCTTGTCCAGGATGAACACTCTTACCTTGAATAGTTATTTTAACGCTAGCAGCATTAAAATTTTCATATTGTAATTCACCTATAGGTCCACCATCAATAGTATAAGCAAAATCACAGGCAAAACCTTTTACATCAAATTTATCTGCACCGCGACCAATTTCCTCATCAGGTGTAAAGGCAATCTTAATTGTACCATGTTTAACATTATTTTTTATTATATATTCAATACTTGATATTATTTCAGCAATTCCTGCTTTATCATCTGCACCTAAGAGAGTTGTTCCATCAGTAACAATTAATTCTTTACCTAAATAGTTATTTAACTCAGGAAAATCTTTATTTGATAAAATAATATTCATGTTTTCATTTAAAACAATATCTTGTCCTTCGTATATAACTACTTTTGGTTTAATATTTTTTCCTGATATTGATGGGCTAGTATCTAAATGGGCGATAAATCCTACAGTAGGAACTTTTTTATCAATATTACTTGCTATAGTAGCATAAACATAACCATTTTCATCAATTTTTACATCGTCAATTCCTAAATCTTTAATTTCTTTCACGATATAATTTGCTAAATCCAGTTGTCCATTAGTGCTTGGACAATTACTAGATTCTTCATCAGACATGGTATCAAACTTAATATAATTAAAAAATCTTTCCGTTACTTTCATAGTCCTCCTTAAAATACTTTACTCAAAATTTCTTTAACATCTTCACTACTTAATGGAATATATTGACCGATAGTCTTACGACCTAACATCGTTTTATTAGTGAGTTCTTCAATATTATATTCTTCTATTTGATAGTATTTCATACTATTAGGAGCTCCTAATTCATGCAAAAATTTACTGTAAGCTTCAATACCTTCTAAGGCTATTTCTTTATCACTTTTACCGTTAACAGATATATTAAAGATCTTCGTCGCAAATCGGACAAATTTCTTAGGATCTTTATTAGCACAGAATCTCATCCATACTGGAGTTATAATAGCTAGACCCTCTCCATGTGGAATATCGTATACAGCTGATAAGGCATGCTCAATTTGATGACATGACCAATCACCATTGTTAGTTAAGCCTCTTAGGATTCCATTCCAGGCCATAGTACCACAAATCATCATCGTTTCTCGTAAACTATAATTATGTAAGTCTTTTATTAATTTAGGACCAATATCAATCATGGTTTTTATTAGCGATTCTGCTAATTCATCACCTAAAACGCTATTTTCATTACGATTAAAATATTGTTCTAAAACATGAGATATAATATCAACTATACCATTAATAGTTTGATTCTTAGGTACTGTTAAGGTATAACTAGGATCACATATAGAAAATTTAGGATATGTAGCATTCACTTCCCAATTGCCAATACCTAATTTTAATTTTTTTTCATCATCACTAATTACACAGCGTGGATTCATTTCTGAACCAGTTGCAGAAAGTGTTAATATCACACCGATATCTAGACCTTCTTTTTGAACATATTTATTTAGTAATAAATCCAATATATCATGTTCGGATACTGCGCCTACAGCTATAGCTTTCGCTGTATCAATGGTACTACCACCACCAACAGCTAATACTAAATCTAAATTATGTTGCTTAGCTAAGCGAATACCTTCACGTACTGTACCAATTTTTGGATTAGGTTCGACGCCAGATAGTTCCAGATAGAACTTTCTTTCTTCATTAAAAATATCGACTACTTGCTCGTAAAGACCATATTTCTTAATACTGCCACCACCGTACACAAATAATATTTTATGGTAATTTTTTAATTCATCTCGTAATTTTGCTATTTGGTCTTTACCAAAATATAATCTGGTTGGATTGTACCATGTGAATTTTTCCATATATTATCACCTCTATATCATTTTATAATAGTTTTTGTCATACATCAATGTTATGTACCGTTTTCAACATAAAAAATAATCTCCAATACTGGAGATTATTTTTTATATTTCAATATTTTATCAATTAGTTTATTTACTAACTGATCAATTTTTGTAAAGTCCATACTTGGTATATAATATTCCTCAAGTAAATCATGTATTGATTTGGCTTTAGTAATATATGCTAAGCCTTTATATAATAATTTTTCAAACATTTCTTTATCTTCATTTAATTCATCTATATAAGCACTGAGAATTTCCTTATCAAGAAACTCTTTTAAATCAATTTCTTTATCATAATCAAATTCACATTTGTTATAATCATGGTGTGCAGAAAGTGAAACACCAATTTCTGGTATTATTAAATCTTCAATTTTTTCTATTTTTATTGGTGAATGATAACAATCCACATCTAATCCTCGTTTAATTGCTTCATTTTTTATTTCATTCATTAATTCTTCACTAGTTGCTCCTATTGATTCTTTGAAAATATATCTTTTTTGACATTCATTAATTAGTGTATCACGATATTGAGTTATTCCTATTGGTGTAAGAGCAAAACTAAATAGATGTCTTTCTTTACCGATTTTTTCTTCGATTGGTATATTATTAAAGAGTTCATTTATTATATTACCTTTCAATAAATTAAAATTATTTACCTTAAAAGCTAATTTTTCTGTTTTTTCATAAACTTCATATATTTTTTTAGCACTTTTTAAATAATGATAGGCTTTAGCAAAATTTCGTTTAATATCTGAGTTAACTTTGACTATGTTGTCTTTATTTGACTTTAACTTTTCTTCATTCCAATACTCACCTAAATTGATGATTTCATCTACAGCACCTGGGTTTTCTGGGTCTACGATATGTGGGCAAGTACCATCTAATAAAGCAATTTTTAAATCAGTTATTACTAATGCATCTAATGAATTAGGATCAGATGAGCAATGATGATATTCTACACAATATCCTAAATCTGTCATTACTTTACCGATTTTTTTCATAACTGATGATTTTCCTACACCAGGACCACCTTTTATACTGAAGATATGATTGGCATCATTTTGAGATAATATTTGGTCAAAAAAAGAATAAAATCCTTTTGTAGTGTTTCCACCAGGAAACATATGTTTGACTTTTAAATTTTCTTTCATTGAAACCTCCTCCTATATATTTTATTCAGTTTTATAGACTAAAATACCAATTGTGTTTATGTATGTAACTAATTTACCTATAAACTCATATCATATAGCGAAATAATATTAGGAAGGTGTTTACAATAAAATGATAACTCCAAATTTTGTACAACATATGATAGGTGTTCCAGCACCAAAATTGGCAGAAGCCTATATTCCTATTCAAGCTTATCGAAATTTATTTAATATTAATGAAGCCTTACATCGTGGCACTATTTTTAAAGAACTATATCAACCTTATAAAACATCACATCCATGGAAGTTTTAGGAGGATAGTCTATATGGATAAAATATTATCAAAACAAGAATTAATGACCAAAATCCAAGAATTAGGTTTTAGTGCTGTTGAACTAAATTTATTTTTGGATACTCATCCTGATGATGTTCAAGCATTACAAGATTATAGTTATATTCTAAGTGAACTTCAACAATTAAAGCAAATCTATAACCAAAATTATGGTCCATTAGCTAACTTCGGGCAAGCTTATGTCAGAAGAAACTATTGGGATTGGGTTGCTGAAGATGAAAAATGGCCATGGGAAAATATGTAGGGGGATAAATTATGTGGATATATGAAAAAAGATTAGAGTTTCCAATAAATATTAAAAAGACTGATCCTCAATTAGCTAAGGCTATTCTAACCCAATATGGTGGACCAAACGGTGAATTAGCTGCAGCTTTAAGATACTTATCGCAAAGATATACCATGCCTACTAGTAGAGCTAAAGCATTACTTACAGATATCGGTACTGAGGAATTAGCCCATTTAGAAATGGTAGCCACTATTATTTATCAATTAACGCAAAATGCCACTGGTGAAGATTATATGAAAGCTTTTGCGGAGGCATTATATTCAAAATGGGATAAAGGAATACATCCTGATGATTCAGGCACAATAGCATTTTCAGCTACCTATGTTAATACCATGGGAAGAGATTTTATAGCTGACCTTCATGAGGATTTAGCAGCAGAACAAAAAGCACGTGCCACTTATGAATATTTATTAGATATAACTGATGATCCTGATGTTATTAAACCACTTAGCTTTTTAAGACAAAGAGAAATCGTCCATTTTCAACGATTTGGTGAATTATTAGATGACTTACAGATGTATAAGGATATGAAAACACAATTTGTGGTTAATAAGCCTAATTTCAATGAAACACAAGTTTATAATGAGTAATCATTATAAACTTTTTTGATATTACCTTTATATTCCCATCTTGATAATGGTGAAACCCCTTGAAATAATAATCGTTTTCTATAAAGGTCAATAAGCTCCACACTAGTATTACTGGTAATACTTACTTTTAAATTTCCTTTTACAACATCCAAATTAAGAAAATCATTAGGATTATATATTGTTTTTACTATTAATTGATTCTCTTCATGTATTAAAGTTAATATTAATTCGTTAGATGTAAACTTCATTTTAACATTACTCTTATTAAATGTTGTAAACTTGTAGATATTACTCCCGTATAAAAACCCCACTATCAATGTTTTACAGTTAAACCACCATAGAGATTTATTCTCTATTAGTAATGTCAAAGCTACATTAGATTTTAAAAAGTTATTAGCTTGAACAATAATATAATTTTCTAAAAACCTTTTACCCCAGGTCTTATCAATATAAACTTTACCCCCAGTGAAATCCATTTCTATACTATTAATCCATAGTTTACCGATTATCTCACCATTAAATATGCAAACATGCCATCCTGAATTTAATCTTCTATTAGACAAATCTATGGTATCAATAAACTTTAAACTTCCCACAATTTGAAGCGTTGAATCATTATTACTGAATTTTATTTCGCTTAATGAAAAAAAGTTTTTATCTATGATTATCCGTAAAGGATTATTTAAAACCTGAAAACTCTCTTTAGGGTATTTTAGATAATATGTTTTCTTATTATATCCATCTAAAACATGGATAAAAGTATTACCTTCTTCCTTAATTTTTCCTTTTATAATACCGATAATAAAAACATATGAATACTTATTCTCT
>DATCKO010000202.1:0-6164 GCA_036562215.1 Haloplasmataceae bacterium
ACATTTATTATTATATATTACATATTGTAATTAAGCAATGCTAAATTTAATTATAAAAAAAAGGGGGTTTTTGCCCCTTCATTAGTAAATCAGTATTAGAATTTAATTTCTACATCTTGACGTTTATATTCTTCAGCATTGAAGAATTCTCTTGTTTCAAAACGGAATAAATTCGCAATAATATTTGATGGGAATAATTGTACCTTATGATTGTAATTAGATACATTGGAGTTATAAACTCGACGTGCTGCTTGAAGATGTTCTTCAACATCAGTAATAGACATTTGTAGTTGTTTGAAATTTTCACTAGCTTTTAAATCAGGATATTGTTCTACAATAACATTAACAGCTCTTAAAGCTTGATCCATTTGTGTTGATAGTTCTTGTTTTTCCTTGATAGAGGCTTTATCTAAATGAACAGAATTACGTAAAGCAATAACTTTTTCTAAAGTTTCTTGTTCATGTTTAGCATATCCTTTAACAACTTCTACCATTTTTGTTAATACATCAAATCGTTTAGTTAAAGCTACATCAATTCCTGATTCTGCTTCATCAACTTTAATTCTTGCTCCTTGTAGAGCATTATACCCTGAAACTAACCAAATAATGATTAATAAGACTATGACACCGATAACAATATAAATAGGTTCCATACTTTAATCCTCCTTTATTATTTAAATATCTTTCTATTTAATTTTAACTCATTGATAATCTCTTGCGTAATTAAGATATCAGCAACAATATTATCAATGAAGGCATCATTTATTGGTGAAAATATTGGTGGTTCAAAAGAATCTTTGGAATCATAAATGGCAATATGAACTTGATTACCAATAAAAGATAAATATATTTTACCTGGAAAACGTTTTTCTAACTTTTTAATATTCTCCATTAATGTAGGGGTTAATACATAAAAAGCATCATGTTGATTAGTGGCTAAGGTTTTAAATTTCTTATTAAATTCCACATCCTCTAACTGTATTTTTTCTACTTTTAAACCCCAAGGATGTCCTTGTAGAAAACCATCTTCACGTACTTGGATAATCCCATTGAACTCTTTATTAAACTCATAAACAAACCAACGCCCCCTAAAAAAGGTAATATATTCAACATGAGTTCTACCTTTACTATCTCTTACAACACGTTTTTCTTCCATATGAACATCACTACACATGAATTGAACATCATCTATGGTTCCGTATAGTAGATCCTCACTATGATAACGGTCAGGTTTCTTAAATAGTTTACTGTTCATCGCTGTATTTATACCAACGCCATCTTTATAATCATATTTTAAATTAAGACCAGTTCGAGATATAATTAAAGGCATTAAGTTGGTTTTAAATTCTTTTTTATATTTATTAATTGAATCAGCAATTATTCCGATGGCGACTATTACTCCAATTAGTCCTCCAAAAATAATGATTTGTTCTTTATGACTTATTAAACTGATAATAAAACCCAGTAATAGTGTGCCTATAAAGACCCCTAAACTAATTAATAATTTTTTTGTTATTGCTTTTCGTTTCGATTCCAAATTATTAATAATTTCATTATACTCCATCATATTTCCTCCTTACCTTATTATATCATTTAAATAAAGTAACTTAAACACTTTTTTAATTTTAAAATTTAAACATGTTCTTAACTTCATCCGTATATTCATTATTATTAGTATATATATACAAAGGAGGTAAAATTCTTAATCCACCTTGATTACTTTTTCGTCCCTCAATTAATATTGTATTACATTCCTTATGTTGTTTAGGATATACCAAACGCAATCTTTTAGGTTCTATTTGTAGTTTACGCATCAACTCTAGAATATCTAATAGACGTTCAGGCCGATGCACCATCGCAAAATAACCACCATGTTTTAATAACAAACTGGCTTCTTTAATAACATCTTCTAATGTTACCATTACTTCATGTCGTGCTATCGTTAAATAGTCATTCTTATTAACATTGGCTTGATTTGTAACCTTAAAATATGGTGGATTACAAGTAACAATATCAAAGCTTTGATGACCTATTTTTTGGTATATATTTTTTAAATCATCATTAATGATTTCAATTTGTGAAGTTAAATTATTAATTTCTACATTTCTTTTCGCAATTTCATAAACTTCTTTTTGAATTTCCACCCCAATAATACTCGCCTTGGTGCGTAAACTTAAAAATAAAGGAATAGGGGCATTACCTGTACCTAAATCCACTATTTTACGAACATTTTTATTAATTCTTACAAAATTAGCTAATAATGTGGAATCCAAAGAAAAATTAAACATATCTGGTCTTTGGATAATTTTCATATTGTCATAACCTAATAAATCGTTTAAAACCTCATTATCTTTTAACATATACAACCTCAAGTGGTATTATTCTACAACTAATTCCAATAATTCTTCATCAATAACTTCATCATCAGTATCATCACTAGCGCTAGTAGTCCGTTTAATATCACTTAAATTATAAGATTTTAAAGCGCTTGTATCCGTAATAACGACTTTAACTACATCTATTAAGACATTAACACCATAAACTTTTCCTTCACCATCTGGTGTTAAAACCACTTCGCCAACACGAGGCATGATTTTAGCCATATCATCATAAAATTCTGATTCATATCGTAAACAGCATAATAGTTTACCACAGGCCCCAGATATTTTTTGTGGATTAAGTGATAGATTTTGGTTTTTAGCCATTTTTATCGAAACAGTATCAAAACTACCTAAAAAGGTATTACAACACAAGATTCTACCACAAGGTCCTAAGCCTCCAATGTATTTAGCAGCATCTCTTACACCTACTTGGCGTAATTCAATTCGTGTTCGAAAGACACTTGCTAAATCTTTAACTAATTGACGAAAATCGATGCGGTTTTCAGCACTAAAGTAAATGATTAATTTGGTTTTATCAAAAGTATATTCACAAGCTAAAAGCCGCATGGTTAATTCATTTTTTATAATCAATTCATTACACACTTCTAACACATATGCTTCTTCTTCCTTATTTTGTAGATACTTTTGTACATCCTCTTCTGTTGCTTTTCGAATAATAGGTTTTATCGGTAAAAACACTTCATCTTTTGTAACATACTTAATATCAGATACCACTTCACCAAATTCAATACCGCGTATTGTTTCTACTAAAACTTTATCATTCATTTTTAGTTCTAGATCACGTGGATCAAAAAAATATTTCTTACCAGCATTCTTAAAGCGTACCGCTATAACCTTATATTCATCTTTTTCATCATATATAAATAAATTTTCATTAAGGGAATCTTCCTTAACTTCTTCTTTATTTTCTTCTAACGTTGTATCTTTTAATTCATTATTATCCAAGTTCTTTCCTCCTTTACATGAGATTAAGCATTAAATGGTCGACTAATAATCCTGTATTCACATTGTAATTGATTGCTGTTTTTGCTTCTAATACTTGCTTTATATTATAAATTAACTTTTCCTTAGTGATAAGATGTAAATGTTCTTTTATAAATGCTAATTCATTTATGAAAGTTATTTTTTCATCATTATTATGTAAATTTTGAATATCTCTCATATATATTAGTAAAATATCTAAAAAATATTCCAAAATTTGCTTATTCTTATATAAATCAACCTTACTATTTTCCATTAAAACCAATAGATTTTCTTTTTTATTTAATATAGCTTGATTTATTATAATTACTAAATCGATAATATTAATTACTTCTTCATTATTGGCAATTTCTAAAGCCTTATCTACATCATTAGTTAGCTGTGAACAAATGCGTGCAATGTATAATTCGATAGAATTCTTTTGTAAATAGGCAATTATTTCTTCTTTCGCTATTGGTTTAAAATTTAACACTTGACACCGGGATATGATAGTAGGAAGTATTTGATGAAGGTTATTGGTTATTAGTATAGTATAGGTATCATCTGCTGGCTCTTCAATAAATTTTAAGATACTGTTAGCTGCATTTATAGACATATTTTCAATACCTTCAATCACATATACTTTTGGACCTGGTTCTAAAGTTGTTTTTATATATTCCTTTTGCAGATATATAACTTGTTCTTTCTTTATAGAGTTATTTTCTGATTCAATAATAAGCACATTAGGATGATTTTGATGTTCTATTCTTTGACAGTTTAGACATTTATTACATCCTAAATCCTTACAATATAATAACTTTGCAAACTCCATAGCGATAGCTTTTTTCTTTGTTCCTTTTTCGCCCTCAAATAAATAGGCATGTGCTAAACGCTTTTTTTGAAAACTATTTAGTAACATCTTAACGACTTGGGGTTGAATACTGGTATAATCTTTTAGTGACATAGTAATCACCCTTTTATTTTATGATAAATAATCTTATATACCTCATCAATCACGATATCTAAATCACGATTAGCATCAACAACTATAATTCGTTCTTTAAATATTTCTTTAACTTTTTGGTAACCTTCATAAACTCTTTTATGAAATTCGATGCTTTCTAAATCTAAACGATCTAAATTTTGCCGATTATGTTTTATCCTTGATAATCCTACATCAGGAGCAATGTCTAAAAAGATGGTAATATCAGGCAATATATCATCAATCGCAAATTTATTGATGGAGTAAACCTCATCAATACCTATTTGTCTACCACAACCTTGATATGCTAGTGAGCTTTCAACAAAACGTTCACATATTACATGAACTCCACTGTTTAAGGCAGGGAGTATTTTTTCAACTAAATGTTGTCTACGGCTAGCTGCATATAATAAAGCTTCTGTTTTAGCATCCATGGCTTTATTATTAGGATTTAAAATAATACTTCTAATCTGTTCAGCTATATCTATACCACCTGGTTCACGCGTCGTGATATGATTAATATTTACTTGATTAAGTCTTTCGTCAATTTCCTTAACAATAGTTGTTTTACCTGAACCATCTGGTCCTTCAATAGTGATAAATAAACCTTTCATGTTTTTACCTCGCTTATTACTTATCTTATATATTATCTCATAATTTAAATTGATTTTAAAGATATGAATAAAAACAATTTAAGACCAATTAACGAAAAATTGGTCTTTTTAAATTTTATTAATAATTGAGAGAACTTTCTCTATTTCAACCTGTTTATTTCGCCACCAATCACTACCCCAAATACGATGAATAATCCAGCCATTATTTTCTAAGTATTTTTGGCGATGGTAATCTCTTTCCTTAATTGATGAAGTATGATTTCTATCTAATTCTAATCCTATTAAATAATTATTAGTATCTTTTCTTTTTAAAGCTAAGCTAATTTTATGTAATCCAGTACCGACATTTTTATCAACTTCAAAACCTAAATTAATAAACTCCTCATATACACTATTTTCAAAATCACTCTTTTTTTCTTCATTTATATCAACTTTACTATATTCATTTAGACGATAAAGAATTTTTTGACTCGAAATAGTATCATTTTCACTAATGGCTTTGACGTATTCTAAATAATCTCGAAGTAGTTTAGGTCCATGATTTCTTAAATCACTTACTTGTAATTCAAAAGGCTCAATCGAAGTTACCACATATATTTTTTGCTTAGCTCGACTTATTGCCACATTAAGTCTATTTTCTCCACCCTCACTATTTAACCATCCAAATTGTCTTACGATACGATTATTTTCATTAGGAGCATAACCAATTGAAAAAATAATAATATCTCGTTCATCTCCTTGAACATTTTCAATGTTTTTCACAAATAATTGTTCTTGAGCATCTCTTAATTTTTCCAGATTTATAGCTTGATAAAAATCTGGATCATATAAACATTCGCGTTCGATTTTATCAAGAATAAGTTCCTTTTGATTGGAGTTAAAAGTAATAATACCTATTGATTCATTCTTTCTTTCCATAAAGATTTTTTTCAATAAGGTAATTATTTCACTAGCTTCCACCTCATTTTGACGGTTAACCCAACGACCATTTACCTTTATTCTTTCAATAGGACGATTAGAAGTTAAATGAGGGTTAGGACAAACATGTAATTTACCATTATAAAAAGCATAATTAGAAAAAGCGATTAATTCTTCATATTTCGAACGATAATGATAATTCAATATTAACTCATGATAACGATGTCTAGCTAAATCTAATAAACTTTCTTCTTCTAAGACTCCGCTATATTCATCATAATCATCCAC
>DATCKO010000204.1:0-3563 GCA_036562215.1 Haloplasmataceae bacterium
GATTGAGCCATTCGGTTATTTTTATGCATGAAGTCAAGGGAGTCAAAGTATATATGAATTTCATCTAATAAGATAATGCTATCATTGAAGTAATCTCTATCCGTCTGCAGTTTGGTCAAAATTGTATTTAAATCTACACGCTCAAATTCGTGCTTTTTCAAGGTTACATTGCTGAATATTTTTCGTTTTCTCTGATAATTATCATCAAGTAGTTTCATCATAAATAAGGTCTTGCCCGACCCCTGCTTACCAATAATCAGATAAAATCCATCATCTAATCTGAAGCTCATTTAAATATAGTTCCCCCTTTTGGAAGGTCGGGCAAGCTTTCAAAATAACCTTGATTTTTGAACACTTCTATGAGTTCTTTTCGTCCCAAACCGTTGACGGATATTTGCAGTTTTAATATGAGATCTGCGATTTGCTTAAGAACAGGAACATCGAAGTAATCAGAGAATGCGTATAGGCGTAGTAGTTTTTTAACCTGCCCCATTTTGATACGACTATTAATTTGTAACAGGTCATCATCTAGCAGAGAATTAATGATGTCTAGCTTTATCTGTTCGTCAACCGACATAATCATATTTTCATCCATCATAAACCACCTGCCATTCTTAAAACATAGAATAGAGTTAATAGTGTAACTCCTATATTAGCAATTAATAGCAAATTCGTGTTATTGAAACGTCCATCCTTGAGATCTAGGAAAGCTTCTTTCACTATTTTGCTATTAATTGCGGTTTGAAAATCCGCTCTGGACATCGTTGATTTAAAGGATATTAGATCGATATTTTCAGCTGAAGTTTCGTTAATGAATATCACACGTTTTCCATTTCGGATATAGATATTATCAGGGTTTATATTAATACCCTTATCTAATAGTTTGTTATAGGAAATTTTGTAAAAATGCACACTTTTATCCTTTTTTATTTCGTATACATATAATTTATCATCTTTTCTTTTAAAAATCGCCATCTCTGTCAAACACCCCCAGACTGTATACTACGTGTAAAATAAGCATAATAACGGAAAATATAATAAGAAACATGTTGTCCAGAACGGTTATAGGGACGAACCACAAGATAGCCGAAAACATTAATACTTTCATATCGAACTTTCTAGCCACATAAAGCGATATTAGATACATGATTAATGTGACTAATAATATCATCTGATTACTCATCAATCACCACTCCTTCTATTTCTTAATGTTACGTAGGCACCTGCTATAAGCACTATTAGAACCATCGGACCGAACCATTTCGATACATCTTTTAAGAACCCATCATTAGAACCTTGTTTATAACCATCTTTAACGCCCCTATTATAACCATCTTCGTTACCTTGTTTATAACCATCTTTATACCCGTCATCATAATCAGCTGTTTTACCATCATTAAATCCTTTATTATAACCAGTTTCAAAACCATTTTGATAACCTTCATTATTTCCTATTGTATAACCTTTATCGTATCCAGTATCATGTCCATCTTCATATCCTTTTTCGTAACCTTCTTCATTACCGTCGTAATAACCTTTTTCGTATCCATTATCGTATCCAATTTGATAAGCTTCATCATCTTCAAGCATTTCTTCAAGTCCTGCTAAATATCCTTGCTCATAGAATTTTAATATCTGCTCATTGTTCAATAATTTAGATGTATGTGAAAAGTATAAAGTGTCAACTATGTTATAATAGTACAAATAGTATAATTGAAAGTTATTGATATTTTCTTTAATAACCTGTAAGTAATATTTTTTATTCAATAGGTCAGAGAAGTCGAATACATAGATATCAAAATCTCCTATCTCAAAGCGATTGCCATGGTTATCATATCTTTTGATATTACCTTCAAAAGTAAACATGATCCTATCATAATATACCCTATCTATTATTAATATCATGTAAGGCTTATCCAATACTATATTAGGGTACGCCGTTATAGACTCTCCAGAAAGTTCTCTATTAAAAGTAACTGTAGCTGTTGCCAAACCATCTACGAAATTAGGATCTGGTACATAATTATTTATACCTGGAACCTTGACCATATTTCGTTCCCCGAAATAATCTGTTACATTAACGTCTTTAAGTCCATCGTTATAACCATCATTGTATCCATCATTGTAACCATCTTCTCTTCCTGCATAATATCCATCACGGTGTCCTTCATCATAACCGTCATAATATCCTTGACGTTGACCATCTTCATAGCCATTTTGATAACCATAATTATTTCCGTCGTTATAACCTTCATTATATCCAGCTTCATAACCCGCATTATAATCGGGACTACCTACACCAATATTATAAATTACATATAGAGATGAGTCATTACGGAAAAATGCATTAATATCATCAGGATAATTATCATTTACAAAACTCTTTAATAATGTGACACGTAAATTAATTCTTGTTACTCCTTCACCTGTATTAATAGTTTCAATTTGATAGGAATTAGTACTCCTAAGTATACCTTTACGCAATACAATATTATGAAAAGTAATTAAAAAATAATCATCATCGTGTAATACTTTTCTATTAAAATATACATCGCTGATAGAATAAACGAGCCTATACTCATAAGTATTAGCATTTTCAAGAGTTTGAACAAGTTCAGTATAGTTTACCTTTATAATAGCACTAGGAAACTCCTGAACTTGTGCTATAGTTTCACTTTCCGCTAATGTGGTAAAACCACTCATGAATAAGAATGATATTACTAATACTAGGGATAAAAATATTTTCCTAAACATCTTCTTATCAACCTCCTTTTCTATTATTTATTATATATTTTTATCCCGAAAATATCTTCCCATATATCTCTGAAAAAGTTTTCAACCCAGTCTACTGCATCGTTAAACACTTCAGCGAATTTGTCCAATGTTTCTACAAAAAAGTCATAAATCTTTAAAAGACTCTTGAACATATACATAAATGTTTCATAGAATACCCCTACCATTGCTAATATAACAGCGAATATAAGAAGTGCTCCTATTATTAAAACCTTTTTATGTCGGAATAACCATATCATAATATCGCCTTCCACAATTTAATATTATTGAATATATTAATAGAGGTTGTTGTATCATTTTCACCACGATCAAATATCGACCCAATCGTTTCTTTCCATACGAGTCTTATCATATCCATTAACTCATTTACTAATTGTGGAATAAATTCATACGCTTTTACGCCTAACAGTCCTGATATGATTAACAAAATTAAATTAACACCGACGATACCATACCAGTTAGCACCCCTTTTAAACATTTGATAATTAACTGCTAGTGTCACAATAATAGTTAAAAGGGGGAGGTATGGATCGAGTACTTCCCGTAACGTCATATCCACACCTCCTTTTCTTAATTATTAGTTACGGGCACCAGTAGCAGTGAAGAGATATGCCAAGATACCTGCTACGAATACGAGCGGTGATAAATCTAGAAGGTTACCAGCAATAGTACCTTCTAATGCACCGCCTGTACCTGTAAGATCAGTAACTGTATTAGCAATCATTGGAACTACAGAGATCGCAATGACTGCCCCAATTGCAGTTTTAACC
>DATCKO010000208.1:0-5392 GCA_036562215.1 Haloplasmataceae bacterium
AAATTGAATGTTTTCTAAAATAAGGTTAGTTCCATAAAATTTTATTAAATTATTGACAGTAATTAAATTCATTGTTATCACCTAGCTTTGTTACTCAATCATTTTAACATATTTTTTATGATTTGAAAAAGTTATTTCTAAAATAATTTAATTTACATTTAAAAAAAATAATGTTATAGTATTAGTGATAAATTGTGAATTAAATAGGTGGTGTAAAAATGCAAAAAATACCTAAAGCAACTGTTAAACGATTACCATTATATAGAAGATGTTTTGAAAGTTTACATGAACAAGGTATACAAAGAATCCTTTCTTCTCAACTGGGAGATATGTTGAAAATAGATCCAGCCACTATTCGAAGAGATTTTTCTTATATCGGTGAACTAGGTCGACAAGGATTTGGCTATGAAGTAAATAAAGTACTATACGCTTTAAATGAATTTTTAGATTTAAGCAATATCGAGCAATGTGTCATTATTGGTGTTGGTAACTTAGGTAAAGCCTTTTTACAATATAATATGATGAAATCACAAATTAAGAATAACATAAATCCTATCAAGATTACTCATGCATTTGATATAGATGAAGATGTTATTGGTAAACAGTACAGTGGAGTTGTTGTCGAACATATTGATAATCTAGAAAAAGTTATCCAAGAAAATCATATTAAAATCGCAATACTTTCTGTTCCTGCTAAAAGTGCCAATGAAATAGCAGTAAGATTAGAAAAATGTGGTATTAGAGGTATCTTTAACTTCTCTTCAATAAGTCTTAATGTTTCCCGTGGTGTATATGTATATGATGTTGATTTATTAAATGAATTGCAATCCTTTCTCTTCTTTGTTAAGAATAAATATGATTAAAGGTATTCGAAAGTTAATTCCTTCGAATTCCTTTTTTATATTTAGCTAATTTAAAAATTAGTAAAAAATGTATAAAAAATGCTTGCAAAAATATAATATATATGTATAATAATATATGTAATTAGCACTCAATGTTAGTGATTGCTAACAAAATCAAAGGAGGGTATTAAACGATGATTAAACCTTTAGGACAAAGAGTACTTTTAGAAAAACTAGAGGTAGAAAAGAAAACATTAAGTGGAATTATTCTACCAGATAATGTTAATGATGAAAAAAACTTTGCAACTGTGGTCGCCATAGGAACTGGTAAAAAATTAGAAAATGGTAAACGAGATGACTTTGATGTTAAGGTTGGCGACAAAGTTATTTATTCTCAATATGCAGCAACCGAAACAAAAATAGATGGTAAGAAATATCTGGTTGTAGATGAAAAAGATATTTTAGCGATTATTGAATAATTGAAAGGAGAGACTTACAATGGCTAAAGATATTATTTTCGGCGAAGAAGCTCGTCGTAGAATGTTAAATGGTGTTAATAAATTAGCTGATGTTGTTAAAGTGACATTAGGACCTAAAGGTCGTAATGTTGTTCTTGAGCAAAGTTATTCAGCACCTATGATTGTCAATGACGGTGTTACAATTGCCAAAGAAATCAAATTAGAAGATAAATATGAAAATATGGGAGCACAATTAGTAGCTCAAGTTGCTGTTAAAACTAATGAAATTGCTGGTGATGGTACTACTACAGCTACTGTATTAGCTCAAGCAATGATTAAAGAAGGCTTAAAAAATATTACTTCTGGTGCTAATCCTATTGTAGTTCGTCGTGGTATCGAAAAAGCTACAAAGGTGGCAATAGAAGAACTTAAGAAAATTTCTCGTGATATTAGCAGTAAAGATGAAATTGCTCAAGTTGCCGCTATTTCCGCTGGTGATGAAGAAATCGGTAAATTAATCGCTGAAGCTATGGAAAAAGTTGGTAATGAAGGTGTTATTACTCTAGAAGAATCACGTGGATTAGATACAGAACTTGAAGTAGTTGAAGGTATGCAATTTGATAGAGGTTATCTATCTTCTTACATGGTAACTAATTCTGATAAAATGATAGCTGAATTAAGTAATCCATATATATTAGTTACTGATAGTAAGATTAGTAATTTACAAGAAATCTTACCAATCCTTGAACAAATCGTTCATGAAGCTAAACCATTATTAATTATTGCTGAAGATGTAGAACAAGAAGCTCTTGCTACATTAGTTGTTAATAAATTACGTGGTAGTTTCCAAGCAGTTGCTGTTAAAGCTCCAGGCTTTGGTGACAGACGTAAACGTTTATTAGAAGATATCGCTGCTTTAACAGGAGCAGAATTTATAACTAGTGATTTAGGTTATGAATTAAAACAAACTAATATTTCTCAATTAGGTAGAGCATCAAAAGTTATCGTTACTAAAGATAATACTACTATTGTTGAAGGTGCAGGTTCACAAGAAGCTATTAATGCTAGAATTAATCAAATTCGTGCTGAAATCGAAGAAACAACATCTGATTATGATAAAGAAAAATTACAAGAACGTTTAGCTAAATTATCAGGTGGTATTGGTGTAATTAAAGTAGGAGCTGCTACTGAAACAGAATTAAAAGAAAGAAAATTACGTATTGAAGATGCTTTAAATTCTACAAGAGCAGCAGTAGAAGAAGGTATTGTTGCTGGTGGTGGAGTAGCTTTAATGAATGTATATAATGCTGTATCTAGTATTAAAACTGAAGGAGACGAATTAACAGGAGTTAATATCGTGTTAAATGCTTTAGAAGCACCTATAAGACAAATTGCTGAAAACGCTGGATTAGATGGTTCAGTAGTTGTATATAAAGTAAAACAAATGAAAAATGATGAAGGTTATGATGCCTTAAGAGATCGTTTTGTTAATATGTTTGAAGCTGGACTAATTGACCCTACAAAAGTTGTTAGAACTGCTTTACAAAATGCAGCTAGTGTTGCTTCTTCATTCTTAACTACAGAAGCAGCTGTAGTTGAAATTCCAAAGGAAGAAAAAGCTACAGCACCTAACATGGGCGGCATGGATATGATGTAATAAGAAATCCCCTTAAAAAGGGGATTTTTTGGTTCTTTATATAATTTTGTTATGAGCTTAATTAAAGTTGGTGCCCAATATATACTTTGAATTTTAATACTATTCTCCGGAGTATTATAATAAGTTATTAGAGATTCATAATTTATTGTTGAAAAAAGAATTTGAGTTCATTTAAAAAGAATACTGATTATTTATGTAACAAGAGTTAAAATCATTATAGAATGCTAAATATTGATTTATGTCTTGAATTATCTTCATCTATTAGATATTATAAGTATAAATGAATAAATATTATAGGAGAAACAGATGAATCAAATATTAATTAATGAAGGTAAAAAGTTCCTTGAAGAATATCTACATAATAAAGAGATTGATTATGAAGTTTTTCATCCTTGGCGTAAAACTTGGCAGTTTGTGATGTTACACTCTTATCGAGTATGTGGTTATGTGGAAAAAATATTAATGGATAATACATATAATTTAACTGATGATGAGATTACAATAACTTATTTAGCAGCAATATTACATGATATTGGTCGAATTCATCAAAGAGAAAAACATGCCTTATTAAGTAGATTCATTGTTGATGATTGGTTATGTAAAAATGATAATATAGCGCAAATGGTAAAAGATAAAAAGAGATTATTATATCTTATAGAACAACATTCTAATAAAGGTATACAGCATGATGATATGTGCTTAAATATTTTGAAAGATGCTGATATATTAGATGAAATAGGAATAATGTCAATATTTATGACTAGTTATCGATTAGATGTTAATGATCCATATTATTTTAATAATTTATATGAAAGTATAAATAAAAAAGAAATCCCTTATTGTCTGGAACAAGAGAAGATTTTAATAACTGATAGTGCTAAAAAAATATTAAATCAAAAAAAGCATTTTATACAAATGTTTTTAAATCAATTAAAAATAGAGCTAAATTAGGAGGGTAAAAATGTTTTATGTTTTATTAGTATTAGGGATAGTCTATGGTGGTTTAAATATTTTGGCAGGAGTTAATCAAATCAAAAACAAAGTTATTAAACTTGATACAGTCATAATGATGATTATGGGTGGATTATTTATTATTATCTCTAGCATTTTATCAGACACAAGTTTTTACTTTTTGTATTTATTAATTTTAGGATTAGTTCTTATTCAAATTGCATCAATAATAAATGGTTTAAGAATGTATGGTAAGTTACATATTAGTCATCATTTGCTTAGATTAATCATTACACTTACTATGGTTTTATTATATATATTTAAATAAAAGGAGCTTAGTGCTCCTTTATTTCTTTCTTTCTACATATTTTTTAATTTGGTAACGATAAATGCGATTTAAAATTAAACTAGATATAAACATGATAATAAGTATTAATAATGTGGAATGCATGAAAAATCGTTCTGGTAAAAGATTTATTATTGGATCCTTATCTGGATATAACATCCAATATTCATTTCTAAACATTATTCTATGAAAAAGACTAAATATCTTATTAAAGTCAATAAAAATTAAGAAAAAGAGTAGTATGGGTATTCCTAATAAAAGACGTGAAGTTAGACGATAAAAAGTATAATCTTTCTTTTTATTTAAATACAATATTCCCACAAAAGTTATAATAACTGAAACTAATTGAATATAAAAGAGGTGGGTAAAAATTTTTTTTACTTCTATAAAGTGTTTTTCACCTTGTTGACTCATTGTTAATGTGGGAAACTGTAAATTACCTTTATATAGAGGGTTTAAATAATCAATTAAGACATCATAATTTTTGATAATTTCCCTTTTATTCATATTGGCTTCTTCGGTTATTCTTAAATAATCTATATCAAAGTAATACAAAGGGCGAAAATTTAAGGTTAACTGTATAGCGGTAATTAATATTAATAAAGTTAAAGAGATACTGGTCAGGATATTAATTATAAGTTCTTTTCTACTCATGTTTAACTCCTAGTTAATTATATATTGTTATTCTAACAACCCCCTCCTTAAAAGTCAAATTAGCGAGTGTCATTATTTGTCAAAAATTGTTTTATAATTAGATTAGTTTTGTTATAATATTTGTATTGATGTATTGATTAGGAGGGGAAACCATTGATAGATTATAATATTATTTTTGGACTCATACTAATTACAGTTGTGATTATTGGATATTTAAATGGAGCTACTACTGAATTGATTAAAGTAATTAGATTATATTTACCTTTTGTTGTCGTGTATTTTATTGGTGGTCCTATTTCCCGTATTGTTTATAACTTAAATTTTATTAAACAACTATTTCAGAATGTAAAATTTATGCAAAATTTACCATATCGTAATACTATAGTCATGTTATTATGTTCCATAATTATTTATTTCGTTAGTTATATTATTATTAGAATCATAACTAGTATAATTAAAAATATATTGATAAAAGAAGTAATTG
>DATCKO010000211.1:0-6844 GCA_036562215.1 Haloplasmataceae bacterium
GCAAAAAAGTAATCATAAGTTATTAGCTATTAATAAAGCCTATTTAAATAGTTTCTTATATATCTATATACCTAAAAAAACAAGTATCAAAGATTCATTAAAACTACATATTGTAGGTGAAAAAAGCGATTTAATTCATTATACGAAGATTGTCGTAGATGAGAATAGTGAGTTTAATCTTGTTGAAATAATTGATAATATTAAACCTATTAAGATTAGTTATGTAAGTGAAAGTATAGTCTTAGAAAATGCGAAGATGAACTATACAGCAATAGATCGTTTACAAAAAGATTCCTTAGCTTATATAGATAGAAGTGGCTATGTTTATGATGATGCTTCATTGATATATGCATTAGGACAATTAAATAACAGCCATACAATAAACTATAACAACATTAAATTATTAGGCAAGAATTCTTATGGTGAGTCACGTAATGTGCTCTTTACAGATAAAGATAATACTCATGCGATAACTGTAAGTATTGAACATCTATCACCATACAGTGTAGGTAGAATTACCAATCATGGTATTGTTAAAGATCAAGGACATTTATTTGTTGATGGAATTGGTAAGATTAATCAAGGTATGATTAGTTCTAATTCCCAACAATCAACTAGTATCATTATTTTATCTGATGAAGCTAAAGTAACCGCTAATCCATATCTATTAATTGATGAGTTTGATGTTTATGCAGGACATGGTGCTGCCATCGGTAAAGTTGATGAAGAACAGCTATATTATTTAATGAGCCGAGGATTATCTAAGAAAGATGCTGAAAGATTAATTATCTTTGGTTTCTTATATCCAATTATTGAAATGATTACTAGTGAAAAAATAAAAGAAAGTTTTATAAAATCAATTGAAAATAAACTTTTAGTCTAAATTGAAAGTGAATGATAATATGGATGTGAAAGAAATACGTAAAGACTTTTATGTATTAGCTAATTCTGACTTAGCATACTTAGATAATGCTGCTTCAACGCTTAAACCACAACCAGTAATTGATGCTTTAAACTATTACTATCAAAAACTAGGGGTAAATATTCATCGTGGTGTATATAAATTAAGTTATGAAGCAACAGAATTATATGAAAATGCTAGGCAAAAGGTTGCTAATTTATTAAATTGTCGGTTTGAAGAGGTAGTATTTACCAGAGGAGCATCAAGTGCTTTAAACTTAGTTGCTTCAAGTCTGGGTATGAAGATGATAAATGAGAATGATGAAATCATAACATCAGAGTTAGAACATCATTCTTCGATGTTACCATGGCAACATGTCGCTAATGTAAAAAAAGCTAAACTGGTATATGTACCTTTAAATGATGAGAAAAAAATAAACGTGGAAAATTTTAAAAGTGTACTTACTAATAAAACAAAAGTAGTCGCTCTTAATTATGTTTCTAATGCGATGGGTTATATTACGCCAATTAAGGAAATAATTAAATTAGCTCACGAATATGGGGCAATAGTAATTGTAGATGCAGCACAAGCTGCACCACATATCAAAATTGATGTAAAAGAATTAGATTGTGATTTTCTTGCCTTTTCTGGTCATAAAATGTGTGGACCAACAGGAATTGGTGTCTTATATGGTAAATATGAAATGCTACAAAAAATGGAACCAATTGAATTTGGTGGCGATATGATTGAAAATGTCGATCGCTATGAAGCGACATTTAAAGATGCTCCTTATAAATTTGAAACTGGAACACCATTAATCGCCTCAGCCATTGGTTTAGGTGCCGCAATTGATTATATACATAAGATTTCCTTTGATTTTATTACCAAACAAGATGAGATATTGCGAAATTATATGATATCGGAAATGAAAGGTATAGAAGGAGTTACTATTTTTAATCCTAATACTGATACTGGTATTGTCTCATTTAATATCAATGGAGTTCATCCTCACGATGCTGCTAGTGTCTTTGATGCTGAAAATGTCGCTATTAGAGCGGGACACCATTGTGCACAACCTCTAATGCGTTGTTTAAACCAAGTTGCGACTATTAGAGCCTCAGTATACTTTTATAATACATTAGAAGATATCGATAAATTAATTAAAGCCATAAAAAAAGCGCAAGCATTCTTTGCACAGTTTAATTAAGGGGGCATATAAATGTCAAGTAATTTAGAAGTATTATATCGACAAGTTATTATGGATCATTATAAAAATCCCCGTAATAAAGGTTTAAAAAAAGATGGTGAATATTATCAAGTTCATTTAACTAATCCGACTTGTGGTGATGATGTCACCATTCAAATCAAAGTGGAAAACAATATTATTACCGAGGTTAATCATGATGGTACAGGATGTTCTATTTCTATGTCAGCAGCCTCAGTTATGTGTGAAACTATTCAAGGATTAACTATTGATGATGCTAAGAAGGTTATTGAAAACTATATACACATGGTTAAGGGTGAAGAGTTTGATCAAGAAATGTTACTTGGTGATACGATTGTCTATCAAGGTGTAGCACAATTTCCAGCACGTTTTAAATGTGCCACGATTGCTTGGAAAGCCTTAGATAAGGCTATCGACAATCATGAAAAGGAAAAATAGAGGTGAAGCAAGTGTCAGATAAAAAAAATGGTCAAGATGTAGGAAATATTATTGGTGAATATAAATATGGTTTTCGAACCGAAACCAAAAATGTTTTTAATACCGGAAAAGGTTTAAATGAAGAGGTTATCCGTTTAATCTCTGAAAAAAAGCAAGAACCAAAATGGATGTTAGATATTCGTTTAAAAGCTTATCAACATTTTATAAATGCTAAGGACCCTGATTTTGGACCAGATTTAAGTGAAATTGATTATGATGAGTATACATATTATATTAAATCGACTGAAAAATCCGAACAAAGTTGGGATGATGTTCCACAAGAAATAAAAGATACCTTTGAAAAACTAGGTATTCCGGAAGCAGAACAAAAGTATTTAGCTGGGGTATCGACACAGTTTGAATCAGAAGTAGTTTATCATAATGCGTTAAAGGACCTTGAAGAGCAAGGTGTTATCTTTTTAGATACTGATTCAGCATTAAAACAATATCCTGACTTATTTAGAGAATATTTTACTAAAGCTGTTCCTCCAACGGATAATAAATTTGCTGCATTAAATACTGCGGTATGGAGTGGCGGTTCATTTATATATATTCCTAAGGGTGTAAAGGTTGAAAAACCATTACAATCCTATTTTCGCATTAATTCCGAACAAATGGGTCAATTTGAAAGAACATTAATTATTGTTGATGAAGGTGCTTCTGTACATTATGTAGAAGGTTGTACCGCTCCCATCTATTCTAAAGATTCTTTACATGCTGCAGTAGTAGAGATTTTTGTTCGTGAAGGTGCATATTGTCGTTATTCAACCGTGCAAAATTGGGCTAATAACATTATAAATCTTGTCACCAAAAGAGCTATGGTTGATAAATTAGGACATATGGAATGGATTGATGGTAATATTGGTTCAAGCATCAATATGAAATATCCTGCTTGTATTCTTCGTGGTGAAGGAGCTAAGGGAACAACAGTATCGATTGCTTTTGCAGGTAGTGGGCAAAATCAAGATACTGGAGCAAAAATGATTCATTTAGCACCTAATACCTCTTCCACCATAATATCAAAATCCATTTCTCGTGGTGGTGGTCGCGTTAATTACCGTGGTTTAGTAAATATTGGTAAAAATGCTAAGGGTGCTAAATCGCATGTTGAATGTGATACATTAATTTTGGATGGTTTATCCACTTCTGATACCATTCCAACTAATATTGTCAATAACAGTGATGCTACTTTAGAACATGAAGCAACAACATCAAAAGTATCTGAAGACCAATTATTCTATTTAATGAGTCGTGGTTTAACAGAAGAGCAAGCTACAGAAATGATTATCATGGGCTTTATTGAACCATTTGCAAGAGAACTTCCAATGGAATATGCTGTGGAGTTAAATCAATTATTAAAACTCAATATGGAAGGTTCAATAGGATAAAAAGTTATTAACATTTCTTAATAACTTTTTTTAATACTTTGTAAAGGATGATAAACATGAAAGAAGTTTTAAGAAAACAAGCTTTAGAGTTAAGAAATGCCCTCACTAAAGAGGAAGTACTTAGTCGATCTCGTAAAATTATTACCCAAATTAAAAGCCAAATAGATTTAAGTAACTATCAAGTATTAGGTTTTTATATGCCTTTAGGTAATGAAGTAGATTTAAGACCTTTAATGAAAGAATTACTAGAAATGGGAAAAACGATTGTTATTCCTAAAGTTTTAGATAAAGAAACTATGGAGTTTTTTCCGATAAAAGATCTGTTTGATTATCACATTGGAACATTTAAGGTATTAGAACCTAATAGTAATAAAATAATGCCTAAAACAAAAATTGAGATAATTTTTGTTCCAGGCTTATACTTTTCCTATCAAAAATATCGTTTAGGATTTGGTGGTGGTTTTTATGATCGTTACCTTAAGGATTATTCCAATAAAAAAATTGGTGTCGCATATTCTTTTCAATATATAAAAGAAATACCATATAATGAATATGATATTCCTTTAGATATAATTATAACGGAAAATCCATTACATCAGTTCCATGATGAGGATTAGATTCAATATCAGTTGATTGTAAAGATATTTGGGATAAAGCTAATCCCGCTTTTGTATCGTTTTCTGGAGTGGTAGATATATCAGCAATAGCTAATACACCAACTAAATAGTCATTTTCATCAACTACTAATAATCGACGTACTTGTCTATGCCCCATAATATGAGTTGCTTCTCCTATTTCACTATTCGGATGAATGGTTATAAGATTAGTAGTCATAATATCTTCTAAACTAGTTTTTTCATCATAGTTTTGGGCAATGCCTCGAACAATCATATCCCGATCTGTTACGAGTCCTATTGGATGATTATCATCATCAACAATAGGTATCATACCGATATTATGTTCAAACATTAGTACTGCAGCATCTTTTATTGTATTATATGGTTTAAGAGTTATTACACTTTTGGACATAATGTCTTTCACTTTCATCATCATTCCTCCTTTAGTTTTATTTTTTGTAGGGCATCTTTTTGTATGCATTTGATATAAAAAAAGATTAGTTGTGCATATAATACAAAATAGGAGGGATTGATATGTTTCGTGTTGATAGAATCTATGTGAATAATAAAGCCTTTTATGCTTATACTATTAAATTGCCAAAGACTACTTTACTAATTATTGCCAATGATATTGGTTACTTCTGTTGTCGAGCAATTGATGTTGAAATCTTTGATAAAGAACCACATTTAAAGGTGCGCGAAGTTATTTGTGGTTGTGCTAAAGGGGTTAAGACGATTGAAGAATTACTAAATGCACCATTAGTTAAAGTCACTGAAAAAGCTAAAGAAATAGGTATAACAGAAGGAATGATTGTTAGAGATGCTTTAAACTATTTAGTGTAAGATGAAAAAATATTATATGAAACGAAGAAAAATCACCGTAAAAAAAATCCTATTATTCTTTGCGATTATTATCTTTTTATTTTTATTTTTAGTAAAAGCTTATTTTCGGTCACCTCTATTAGTCTATGCAAAGCAAAAAGCTCATTTATATGCTTCTATATTAATCAATGATGCCATATCTACAGAGATTGTACCGAAAATTGATACAAGCAATATAATTAGTTTTGAGAAAAAGAATAATGGTTATGTTACTAGTGTAATAGTAGATGTGAAGCAGATTAACATGTTAATTTCGGATATGACCAAAGATATTCAAAAGAAACTTTTAACCTTTCAAAATGATAAGCATCATGAACTAAACAATATGAAAATTCCTTTAGGTACCATTTTTGATAATCCAATGTTAAATAATTTAGGTCCTAATATAAATATTAACATGCGGATGATTGGTAGTGTCCATACTGATATTTCTTCAACGGCTAAACCTTTTGGGATAAATAATAGTCTTATCGAGGTATCAATTGTTACTAAAGTTAAATTTCAAGTAGCTATTCCTTTTCAAAAAGATGAAATAGTAGTGGAAAATTATACGCCTTTGTTGATAAAAGTTATTCAAGGAAGTGTACCACATTATTACTATATTGGCGGTAGTGGTTATGTGGTCAATCCTCCACCTAATTCCAATGTGGACCCGAATAATGACTTATTAGAACCTTGAGTATTTGCATAAAAAGGCGATTATGTTATAATAAGTTGAGGTGTTAAAATGATTGTTATAAACAATAAAGTTTTCGAACTTATTAAAGAACATCGTGACGCATTTAATGAACAAGCATTCAAGGAAAGATATACTGAAGCACTTGATAAGTATGATATTATTGTTGGTGATATTTCCTCTAATATCTTACGATTAAAAGGTTTTACCACCAAAGATCAAGAATCACCTGCCTACGTGAAAATGATACCTGATTATTTAAATGAATCATGTAATTATAATTGTCCTTATTTTATACTTAAAAAAGTTAAAAGTTAATGTATATAAAAACAGATATAGTTTTTTAGCTATATCTGTTTTTATTTTATAAGTAGTAAGTACCTTTACATATTAAATTAGTATTACCAGAAATAAAGATTTCATCGTCAATAATTTTTACTGTTATATAACCACCTAAAGTTTCCACTTCAATATCTTCATTAGTTCTTATTAATTTTTTTTCTTTTAATAACCAAGCTGCTCCACAGATATTACTTCCACAGGATTTAGTAATTTTTGAACCTCGTTCATAAGTTATTATAGAGAATAAATAAGGGTGAATTGGTGTTATTAAACCAACATTACAATCAAATTTGCTACTTAAGTGTTTACCTAAAGTACGTTTAAAAACATTTGAAT
>DATCKO010000212.1:0-24195 GCA_036562215.1 Haloplasmataceae bacterium
GAATTCTTAGATAACATTAATATTATACCCAATCTTTTTTAAAATTCTAATAAATGTAATGCTTCTATATATTTTGCTTTTCTATTCTCATCTTCTTCTGTAATGCAATCTAGTCTTGTTAAGTCACTATTATGTTTTAAATCAGCTATTTTAACTATCCTTGCTAAAGTATTAGTTTTAATATTTTTTATATAGTCTAAATAAGGTATATTTTTGGAATGAGTGAGTACTTTAATGGCTTCTATTACTTCATTAGGGAAACCCTTATTTATTAAATCCTGAATTGTATAACTTGAATCTTCTACAACATCATGTAATAGAGCTACACAAGTTGATAATTCATCATTCATTTGTTCAGCTACATGAATTGGATGAAATATATAAGGTACTCCTGATTTATCAAGTTGATTCTTATGTGCTTCATAGGCAATATTCATAGCTTTTTTTGTTAATGGTGTATAAATCATACTATCATCCTCAACTTAATTACATTTAGATATGTAAATTATACCATATTATTAAAAAAAGCTTGATAATATTTTTATCAAACTTGATCTTAAATGGCGCGCCTGATAGGACTCGAACCCACAACCCTCAGAACCGGAATCTGATGCTCTATCCATTGAGCTACAGGCGCATAAACATATTATATAATAAAATGCTAAATAAATAAACTGTTTATTATTGTAAGACATATAATTTTTCGATATAATCTTAGCGGTGATTAATGATGCGTAGTATAATTGGTAAAATAATAGATGCAAATAAAGAGTTCCAATTAATAGAAGATGGTGATAAAGTAGCTGTTGGTGTTAGTGGAGGAAAAGATAGTATATCATTATTATATGGTTTAAGTCTTTTTCAAAAATTCACGAAGATCAATTTTGAATTAGTAGGAATCACTTTACAATTGGGATTTCCAGATATGGATTTTAAACGAACTATCGAGTTCTGTCAAGAAAAAAATATTGAATATCATATAATCCCAACTAGAGTATATGATATATTAAAAGAAAATACTGACAAAAACGGTAATATTCAATGTTCATTATGTTCTAAATTTAAAAAAGGGATTTTGATAAATGAAGCTAAAAAAATAGGTTGCAATAAGGTGGCAATGGCTCATCATTTTGATGATGCGATTGAGACCTTATTTATGAATGCGATATACAATGGATTTCTCGCAACATTTAAACCGAAAATGTATCTAGAAGAATCCAATGTAACATTTATTAGACCGTTACTTCTTTGTACAGAAAAAAATATTATTAGGGCTGTAAGGAAAAATCATCTACCAATAGTAGAAAGTAAGTGTCCAATGGATAAAAAAACCAGTAGAGAAACAATTAAGAATTGGTTAAATAATGACGTATATAAACGTTTTCCTACTAGTAAACTAAATTTTCAAAATATGTTGTTACATCCTGAAAGAGTTATATTATGGGACAATAATGAAGGGGCTAATAAGTAGCCCCTTATTTTATTGAATTTGCTGTCTTTTACTCGTTTCTTTTTGAATAGTTTGCATAATTTTTTGTTGTTGTTCAGATTCGATTGAATACCAACCTTTTCTAAACATTAAATTATATAATCTTCTTTGTGCTTGTGATGTTTCTTGGAAGATTTTAAATAACATATTATAATATGAATCATTTGAACATTCATTTAAGGCTATCGCATATGAATCAACCATTTTTTTACATGTATTTAGAATCATATCTGTATAATCACGGTCATTTAATTGAGGTGTATTTGGAACCTCAGTTTTTGGATTAGTAATCATTTGTGATTGTGATTGCATTTTATACCTCCTAACTATTTGTTACATGACTTTGTAAATAAGAAAGCAATTGATCATAATGTTGTTTATGCATTTGATATGTAGCTTCTAATTCATTTTTTATTTCTGGATCTGATACATTACCGGCAAATTCCCGAGCACTTTTTGCAGCAGTTAAATTCCAGGCTAGCATGTCTTCAATATATTTCAAATCTTTGCTGGAAATAACATTTGGTGGTTGTTTCATCGTTGTATTTTGCATATTAGACCTCCTTTATTTTTCTAAAGTTATTTTCTGCATTTCTTTTTAAATTATTAGTGAAAATTGTTATAATATGTATAAAAATATAAAGAGGTGTAAGTTTATGATTAAATTTTATTGTTATCCAAAATGTAGTACTTGTCAAAAAGCTAAAAAATTTCTTGATATGAATAATGTGAATTATGAACTCATTGATATCAAAAAAGTAAAGTTTTCCATTCTAGATATTAAATATTTTCATCAACATAGCCAAAAGGAATTAAGAAAGTTATTTAATACTAGCGGTATCTTATATAAAGAAATGAATCTCAAAGATAAAATAAAATCAATGAGTGAAGATGAAATCTATGAAGTTCTTTCTAGTGATACGATGCTTATTAAAAGACCAATTTTAGTTACAGCTCAAAAAGTCTATATTGGTTTTAATGAGGATGAATATCAGGAGTTACTCAAGAAAATATAGTATAAACTATTTAAATTTGTGTCAAAAGATTATATAATAAACACATAACTGTATCAAATATCTAGAAAGAAGTGATGAGATGGATAAACCAAAGGTCGGTGATATTGTTCAAATTCATAGTTATAAACACAATGGAAAAATCCATCGGGCATGGAAAGAAACTGTAATAATTGATGTCTCTGATAAGTATCTGATTGCTGCTAATAATAAGACTCAAGTAATAGAATCGGATGGCAGAAATTGGATAACTAGAGAACCAGCTATTTGTTTTTTTTCAAAAGAACATTGGTTCAATGTCATTGGTATGATTCGTAATGAAGGCATTTACTATTACTGCAATCTTTGCTCGCCTTACCTTTTTGAAGAAGGTGCGATAAAATATGTCGATTATGATTTGGATGTCAAAGTCTATCCTAACTACAACTATCGTATCTTAGATAAAGATGAATATGAGAAACATCGCAAAAAAATGCGCTATCCTGAGGAATTAGAAGCTATAATCGAAAGAGAAATGAAGATTTTACTAGAGTTTATTAAGAATAATGAAGGACCCTTTGCGAAAGGCACTGTAGAATATTGGTATAATTATTATTTAAAATTGGAATTGTGAAAGGAGCTCCTTATGCAAATCTATCAAGAATTAAAGACTAATGAAGGTGTTCTAAGAGGGTACTTGCATAAACCTAATATTTTAGAGAATGTTCCTCTAGTCGTTATGTATCATGGTTTTAAAGGTAGTAAAGTTAGTAATAATTTTCTCTTTACGCAATTTTCACGCTACTTATGTAAACATAATATTGCTAGTTTACGCTTTGACTTTTTAGGTAGCGGTGAAAGTGATCATGATTTTTCCTACATGACTTTTTCTAAAGAATTAAATGAAGCAGAAGAAATTCTTAATTATGCTAAGACCTTTCCTTTTGTAAGTAAAATTATACTCATGGGACTAAGTATGGGTGGAGTTATAGCAACTCAAATCGCAAAAGAGAATAATTTTGATATTGATAAATTAATTCTATGGTCACCAGCGGGGAACATAAATAAGATAGTAGAATTAAGAAGAAATGATTTTACACCTTTAGAAAATGGTAATTTTGATTTAGGTGGAATTGAATTAAGTCCTAGTTTTGTGGAAGATATTATTAATCATGATTTTTTTAATGGGATTGATAATTTTACTAAGCCAGTGGCGATATTTCATGGTCAAAACGATCAATATGTACCTATTAAAGTAAGCCAGTATTATAAGCAAATTTATCATAATTGTCAGTTATATCTATATGAAAATGCTGACCATACTTTTTATAATGTAGAAACAAGGAACATATTATTTAGAGATAATGTAAAGTTTATTTTAGAAGAGAAGTAAACGCTTTACATTAAATGAGATATTTTATATAATATTAATAAGCACTAAAAAAGAAATGGGGTAATAGCGATGATTGATTTAAAACAATCAATAATTATATTTACCAAAACTACAAAATATCGCTTTCGATTTACCCTAATTAAATATGATAATATTGAGTGAATAACGACCTTTTTTTGGTCGTTTTTTTAACTTCTCATTTCTTTTAAAGAATGTTAAAATATATTTGGTGAGTGTAGTGAATGGTTTAATAATAAAAGAGTATATTGAAAATCAATTTCCTTGCCAAGTAGGCTTTGTTAAAGCCCGTATCTTTACCGAGTTAAGGAAAAATTTAGAAAAATATCGAGATATCAATCATGATTTAAAAATCATTGAACATAATATAGATAAAAGAATAAATCCTTATTTAATATATAAAGATGTTAAAACCATAATAGTGATTATTTTTCCATATATGAATACTAGTCATGATATAGAAAATAAATCACACATTGTATCTCGTAGTTCATGGGGGATTGATTATCATCTGGTTCTTAAAGATAAGCTCCAATTAGTATCCGATTTCCTTAAAAAAGAATTTTCTAAGGAAGCAGTCATTTTAGTAGATAATCATCCTTTACATGAACGTCATCTTGCCTATTTAGCTGGTTTAGGTAATTACGGTAAAAATACCTTATTAATAAACCCTAAATATGGTTCCTTTTTCTTTATTAGTTTATTACTAACAAATTTGGAACTTAATGATGAAGAGTATGATACACCGTGTTTAACAGATCTATGTCAAGATTGTAACCTTTGTCTTAAAGTTTGTCCCACTAAAGCCATTAGTGAAAATCGTTTCATAGAAGTTAAAAAGTGCATGTCTTATTTAACTCAAATGAAAGAGGTAATTCCTAAAGAATATTTAAATAAATTTACAAAGTTTACCTTTGGTTGTGATTTATGTCAGTTAGCTTGCGTATATAATACTAAGGACGAATACCAAATATTAGATGAGTTTAAACCTTTAGGTAACGAAGTAATACAAGTGAAAGATCTAACTCATTTAAGTAATAAAGCTTTTAAAGAGAAATACAAGACTCTAGCAGCCAGTTTTCGCGGTAAAAATGTTTTATTAAGAAACGCCCTTTTAGTTTCCAGTAATCGTTATTGCTTAAGTGATTTAGAAAGTATTGAGAAGATAAGTGTTGATGATATAGATTATTTACAACAAGCTATTAGTTATGCTAAAGATCGATTAAAGAAGGGTGAGTGAAAATGTCTATAAACGTAGTATTATTCAATCCAGAGATACCACAGAATACGGGAAACATTATGCGAACATGCGCTGCCACAAATGCTAAGTTACATTTGATAGAACCATTGGGATTTCGAATTGATGATAAGTTTGTTAAACGTTCTTCTACGAATAATTTTACTATGATTGATTATGAGTTGTATTTAGATTGGGAAGAGTTTGCATCTAAGAATAAAGGAGAATATATTTTCTTAACTAGATATGGATTAAAGCCACCTACTGAACATGATTTTAGTGATGTAAATAAGGAAATATATTTGATTTTTGGAAAGGAATCAACGGGTATTCCTAAAAGCATTTTAAGGCAATATCCAGAGAATTGTTATCGTCTTCCGATGAATGCTAATGTTCGTTCACTTAATTTAGCTAATTGTGTGGCGATACTAGTTTATGAAGTATTAAGACAACAAGATTATCCTGGCTTATCAAAGGTTGAGGTAATCAAAGGAAAAAACTTTATTTTTGATTAAAACATTGTTTCCAATGTTTTGAAAATATATTATAGGGAGGTTTTACCATGCATATATTGGAAAACGATGTACTGAAAGTTGTACTTTCAGAACATGGTGCAGAATTACAGAGTATCTATAATAAAGTGAATCAAAAAGAGTATTTATGGCAAGGAGATCCAACTTATTGGGCTCGTCGTAGTCCAATACTATTTCCTATTGTTGGTAAATTAGCCAATAATACTTATTACCACAAAGGTCGAGATTATCATATAACCAAACATGGATTTGCCCGTGATATGGATTTTGAAGTAATCGAAAGAAGTCAACACTATGTAAAATTTATGTTAAAAGCTAATGAACAGTCAATGCTAGTCTATCCATTTAATTTCAAGTTAACTGTTTCATATCGTTTAGAAATGAACAAATTAACGATAAAATATAAAGTCTATAATAATTCTGATTATTTAATGTATTTTTCTATTGGAGCACATCCTGCTTTTAATACGAATTTATCAGAAAAGGGTATTGAAGATTATTATCTTGATTTTGAAGAGAATAAGACTTTAATCACTAAACTGATTGATAAGGAAGTTGGATTATTATCTAAAGAAGAAAAAATGATTTTAGAAAAGCAAAGTATTTTACCTCTTAGTTATGACTTATTTTCTTTAGATACTATAATATTAGAAAATATTAATAAAGTCACACTCAAAAATAATATTAATGATGAAGAAATTAAAATAAGTTGTTTTAATTTTCCAATACTGGCTCTATGGACATCGCAAAAAGCAAAAAACTGTCCGTTTATAAGTATAGAACCTTGGTATGGATTACCTGATTATGTTGGTATACCACAAGAAATTAGTGATAAGGACTATATACAATCGGTATATCCAAATGATAAATTCCGTACGATGTATACGATTGAAATTAAATAGATAGCTAATAATGAATAGATTTGAATTTATAGGTTAACCTATTCTTGAACAATTACAGTATCTATAAAGAGAGTTTCTAGGTATGAAATTCTCTTTTTTTTAATCATTTTTACAAGATTAGTAAAAATCCTACAAAGCCTTAAGTATATTATATTAGAGAAAATGCTTTAAAGGTGCGTGATGAAATGTTAGACAAGAAAGTTCTAGGAAAAACCCTATTAGAAATCTTGAAGGAAAACTATAAGGAAAAAATTAAGGGTTTAAAGTTTTCGAAAAAAACAGAGGATTTAAAAACGGATAAACCTAATATATTGGAAGTATTTGACAATTAAAATAATCATATAAACCTTTATTTTTGTAAAAATAAAGGTGAGGTGATTATATGGCAGTTAGTTGGAAAGGTTCAATATCTTTTGGATTAATATATATACCAGTTAGTTTATATAGTGCCACTCAAGAAAAAAATATTAGCTTTAATATGTTACATAAAGATTGTCTTACACGCATTCGCTATAAAAAAGTTTGTGAATATTGCGATACAGAAGTAAGTTCTAATGATATTGTTAAAGGTTATAATTATGAAGATAACAAGTATGTCATTTTTACTAATGAAGATTTAGAAAAAATCAAAACTCCTAAAGATAAAAGTATTAATATCTTACAGTTTGTTGATATTTTAGAAATAGATCCTATATTTTTTGCTAAGTCCTATTATGTAATACCAAATGGTGGTGAAAAAGCTTTTGTTTTATTGAAACAAGCCTTAAAAGAAACAAATAAAGTTGGTATAGCCAAAATGGTATTAGGGACTAAAGAGAATCTTGTAGCTTTAAGAGTTATTCATGATAAAATGATTGTTAATACCATGTATTTCAAAGATGAAATAAAACAGATGGAAGATCTTTTTTTTAATGTTGATTTGAATCAAGCTGAAGTTGATTTAGCAAAACAATTGATAGGGCAAATGACGAAAAAATTTCAACCAGAAATATTTCATGATGAGTATCAAGAAAAATTACAAAAAGCCATCGAGCAAAAAATTCAAGGTGCGGAATTTAGCGTACCAAAAGATGAAAACTTACCAAATATTATAAATCTAATGGATGCACTAAAAGCCAGTCTTAATGAAGTGACTAATATTTCGCAATGAGTAATGATGTTTTTATTAAAAGACTTGCCTCTCCGATGCTCTTAGTTGAAGGAGAGCCATTTGATTCTAAGGATTTTATTTATGAACTTAAACTTGATGGTATTCGTTGTTTAGCCTATTTAGATGACTATACGGAACTAAGAAATAAAAGAAATAAAGATGTGACTTTTATTTATCCAGAGTTAAAGAGATTATATAAGCAAGTTAATAAAAGATGTATATTAGATGGGGAACTAATAATTACTGTTAATGGTGTTCCTGACTTTTTTGAAATACAAAGACGAAGTCTAATGACTAATCCATATAAAATAAGTATAGCTAGTAAAAGTAAACCAGTTAGTTTTGTCTGTTATGATATCCTTTATTATGATGATAAAGAAGTCAATACTTTACCTTTAGAAGAAAGAAAAGATCTATTGAGTAAGAATGTTATTGAAAATGAAACATTGGCTATTTCTCGTTTTATAGAAGAAAAAGGAATAGCATTCTATCAATTAGCAGTCAAGAAAAATCTCGAAGGTGTAGTAGCCAAAAGAAAAACTAGTTTATATTATTATGGGAAGAGATCTAAGGAATGGATTAAGTTTAAATGGATGTATGATGATGATTTTATTATATGTGGGTATGTTAGAGATGAAAAAACAAATGGTATTAAAAGTCTTGTTTTAGGTGCGTATATAGATAAGCAGTTAGTTTATCAAGGGCATGTTTCATTAGGAATACCAAAGCAGGAAGAAAAAATAATTATTGATTTTGTAAATTCACATTTAAGTACATGTCCTTTTTCGGAAAATCATTATGAACAGGTAATATGGTGCGAACCACATTTAGTGTGTACAATTAAGTATATGATGAAGACACCTCATAATACTTTAAGACAACCTGTTTATAAAGGCTTAAGAACCGATAAGACTCCAATTGATTGTCAAAATGGTGGGATTAATTTATAATCCCTTTTTTTATACCTTTTGCTTTTTTGACATATTATTGTATAATATATTATATTGTATATTAATAAACTTCATTTAAGGTAAAAATCTCTAACTAGTATATAAATATAGTGATTCTATTTAAGGAGGAGTATCTATGAAAAAATTTCTCTTAGTTATTTGTATATTATTTACTCTTACAGGATGTTCTTTCCCCTTTTTTATGGAAGCAACAACTACCGAAAAAAATTTAGCACAATTGGATGCTGATGATCTAGAAAATATTAAACAACAGATAATGAATGAATTAAGAGAAGAAATACAAAATGAGTATAATAATCGATTGACTGAAGTAGAAAAAATGATAATCGATACTGTAAAAGCCTATGGTAAATCTGTCATCGGTGTATCAAACTATCAATATAAGAATTATCAATTAGTCCAAGTAGCAACAGGCTCAGGAGTAATCTATAAACATGATTTTGCGAAAAATGAATATTATGTTATTACTAATGAACATGTAATTGAAGATGCGGTAAAGATTAAAGTTGTGCTTGAAGATTTAACGTATCTCGACGCTACTTTAATAGGTAAAGATAAACAAACCGATTTAGCAGTCATTAAATTTACAACATCAAGAGTCTTTCCAACAGTGAGTTTTGGTGATTCTGATAAGTTACAACTTGGTCAATTTGCGATTGCCATTGGTAATCCATTAGGTTATGAATATTATGGTTCAGTTACAGTAGGTCATATTTCAGGGTTAACGAGAAATATTAATATTGACCATGAAGATGATGGAATAATTGATTGGGTAGCTACATTAATCCAACATGATGCAGCAATTAGCCCAGGAAATAGTGGGGGAGCTTTATTAGATATTCAAGGCAGATTAATTGGTATAAACAATATGAAAATAGTGGATAGTTCTGTAAGTGAAATAGGCTTTGCGATACCAGTTAATACTGTAAAAACTATTATTGAGCAATTAGAAATTTATGGAGAAGTTAAAAGACCATCTTTAGGAATTCAAGGGAATGATATTGATACTATCAAAGAACGCAATAATTATATTCGTGCTGGATTACTTACAGGTGATATTATAGAAATACCAGAAGTTATAACTGGTGGTGTTTATGTAGATTCTATAGTCGAGAATTCTAGTGTTCATAATAGCGGACTAAAGAAAGGAGATATCATAACAAAGTTTAATGATGTTGTGATAATTGATTTCGATGATTTACGCTTGGAATTAAATAAGTGTAAAATTGGTGACGAAGTAACTTTACAAATATATCGTGATGGTGAATATATTGATATTGAGATAGTTTTAAAAGAAAGACCTCAATAGGTAATAATGATAATTTGACAAAAAGATTTGCATATTTTATAATTTAGTTTATAATAATATTAAATATTAAATTGGAGGAATACATATGATTTTTGAACAAGTACAAGAAATAGTTGCCGAAAAATTAAGTTTAGATAAAGAAAAGGTTAAACTAGAATCTAATCTCTCAGAAGACTTTAATGCAGATTCATTAGACGCAGTAGAAATAATTATGGCAGTTGAAGATGCATTTGATATTGAGGTAGCTGATGATGTACTTATGAACATCAAAACAGTTAAGGATATAGTCGATTATATTGAAAAAGTTAAATAAATGTTTAAGTGATTTAGATGTTTCTATTCTAAATCACTTTTTAATAACTGTAAATTTAACCAAAATATGGTATACTAAATGAGGATAACATTTTGGAGGTTATAGGATATGAATTGGAAGGATAAGTACAATCAATGGATAGATTACCCGCAATTAGATAAGTCTTTACGAGATAAATTAGCGCTAATGACACCAAATGAAATTGAAGAAGCATTTTATACTGATTTAGAATTTGGTACTGGGGGCATGAGGGGAGAAATAGGACCTGGAACAAATCGCATGAATATTTATACCATAAGGAAAGCCAATATTGGTTTTGCTCGCTTTTTATTGGCTAATTATATTGACGCTAAAACACGTGGTGTTGTTATAGCTTATGATAATCGTCATTATTCATATATTTTTGCCTTAGAAAGTGCGAAAGTATTAGGAACTTTAGGTATAAAAACTCATTTATTTGATCATTTACGACCAACACCCGAATTATCTTTTGCGGTACGACATTTGAAGGCTTGTGGAGGAATTGTCATCACTGCTAGTCATAATCCTCCTCAATATAATGGCTATAAGATATATGATGAAGATGGATGTCAACTTCTTCCTGAATTAGCCAATCAAGTTATTGAGAATATTAAAGCAATTGATAATATCTTTTCCTTTGAAGTTATGGAAGAAGAAGATTTGCGCAGTAAGGGTATAATTCTGACTGTTGGAAAAGAGATTGATGATATTTATATTGAAAAAGTTAAGTCAGTTCAAGTATATCCTGAACTAGATAAGACCAATATAAGAATAGTCTTTACACCATTACATGGAACTAGTCATACTTTAGCTTTAAGACTTTTATCTGAATGTGGTTATAAATGTGTTTTCCCAGTAGAAGAACAATGTGTACCCGATGCTAATTTTGCAACGGTGAAATCACCTAATCCCGAAAATGAGTCAGCTTTTGAACTAGCAATTAATTTAGGAAAAGAAAAAGGTGCTGATATACTATTAGCTACCGATCCTGATGCTGACCGTGTTGGTTTAGCAGTAAGGGTAGAAGATGATTATCAATTACTTACTGGAAATCAAACTGGAGCTATTCTATTATATTATTTACTATCAGAGAAGAAAAAGCAAAACACTTTACCTAAAAATGGGATTGTATATAATACCATTGTGACCTCTGATTTAGGTGCTAACATCGTTAAAAGTTTTGGTTTAGAAGTAGAATCTACTTTAACTGGTTTTAAATATATCGGTAATAAAGCTAAAGAGATTGAAAATACAGATAAAAAATTCTTCTTTGGTTATGAAGAATCTTATGGTTATTTAATTTCTGATTTTGTACGTGATAAAGATTCTTTACAAGCTTTGCTTATATGTTGTGAAGCTGCTGCTTTTTATAAAAAGCAAAATAAAACTTTAGTAGATGTCTTGAATAAAATATATGAAGAATATGGTTATTATTCAGAATCTTTAATTAATATCTCATTAACAGGTATTATCGGTCAAAAGAAGATTAATCAAATTTTAGCTGATTTCCGTTTTAATCTTCCTCATAAAATTGGTCAATATGAAGTTGTGTCCATAGAGGATTATTTAATAAGTAAACGTTTTATCGATTCATCAGAAGAAAATCTGACTTTACCAAAATCCGATGTCTTAAAGTTCTTTTTAGTTGATAAATCTTGGTTTGCCTTAAGACCATCAGGAACTGAGCCTAAATTAAAAGTGTATATAAATGTTATAGGTACTGATTATAAAGATGCTAATAAGAAAATTCAAGATATTAAGCAATATTTATTACAACGCATTGAAGCGTTAAGTTAAGGAGGATAAATAAATGAAAGATTTAGTAATTAAAAACCGTCAAAAAATGTTTAAGAATATGAAGGATAATTCGCTTCTTGTTTTATTTGCTGGGAGAGCAGCTCATAGAAGTGCTGACCAAGCCTATGAGTTTACACCAAATCGAAATTTTTACTATTTAACAGGCCTTGATAGAGAAGAGTTTATTCTTGTAATGAGCAAATTTGATGGTTATATGAAGGAACAGTTGTTTATAACTAAACCTGACCCAGATATTGAAAAATGGATTGGTATTAGAATGCGTATCGATGAAGCTAAAGAAGCTTCTGGAATTGACAATGTAGCTTATGTTGAAGCTTTTCCAAGTTATTTTAATTCTTTATTAAGTAATCACTATTTTGAAAACATCTATGTTGATACCGAATATCATGAAGATGTAAGAAAATTAGGCTTAAAATTTGCCGAGGAGATCAGAGAAAAACATCCACATCTAAGAATCTTATCAGCTAGCAATATCATTCATGAATTAAGAGTTATCAAAGAAAAACAAGAAATTGAGTATATGAAGAAAGCCATTGAAATAACAAAACATGGAATAGAAGCCATCATGAAGAATTGTCGTAGTGGTATTTATGAAAAGCAATTAGAAGCCTATTACGATTTTGCGATTAAGTATCATTTAGCAGATTCACGTTCTTTTAAGACCATTATGGCTAGTGGGAAAAATGCGACCATTTTACATTATGAAGAAAATAATCACCTATTAGAAGATGGTAATCTAGTATTATTTGATTTAGGTGCTGAATATAAACATTATTGTTCTGATATAACACGTACTATTCCAATCAATGGTAAGTTTAGTCCACGTCAAAAAGAAGTATATGAAAGTGTTTTACGTGTTAATGAAACCATGATTAAGATGATAAAACCAGGTTTGTTATATAAAACATTCTTAGATACCGCAAAAGATTTATTAGCTGAAGAATGTATAAAACTTGGTTTAATCACTGATAAAAAAGATGTAGGGAAATACTATTATCACGGAATAGGTCATTTTTTAGGTTTAGATGTTCATGATGTTGGAATAAGAGAATTTGGTGAAAGAAAGTTTGAACCAGGTATGGTTGTTACTGTTGAACCAGGATTATATATTGCGGAAGAAAATATCGGTGTTCGAATTGAAGATAATGTTTTAGTTACTGAAGATGGAAGTGAAAATCTATCTAAAGACATTATTAAGAGTGTTCATGATATCGAAGCTTTTATGAACCGATAAAATAATTACGAGGTGATGTAATGCTTAAGGTAAGATATATTTATGATATTGATAATCAACCAATTAATGAATATACATTAAAAAACGGTCGTTATCAAATTAGTGCACTTAATCTAGGAGCTACTATCACAAAAATTATCGTACCTAATAAGCTAAATAAATTGGAAAATATCACCTTACGTTATCATGATTATAAATTATATCAAAACAACCTTAATCTTTTAGGTTGTTTAATTAATATGAATAAATTTTTAAATAATGAAATCTGTGTGATTAATGATTATTTTAAGTGTAATGTTACTGAAAACTGTTTATATTTTTCTAATGAAAATACATGTATAACATACACTTTGAAGGAAAATATGCTAATTATTTCTTGGGAAAGTAATAATATTTATCTTGGACAATCTCTCTTTTTCAATTTTAGTGGTAATGTTAAAGATCATATTTTAAGTCATAATGTTTATATTAATGAAAATAAGATCGATTTGCATGAAGAAATCAATTTTTACAAAACTCCTAATATCAAAAATAGTAATATAGATATTAAGATTCAGTATCCAGAAAATGGTATAAATGTTGATATTGTTACTAATAATAATGATATATATTATACCTTTGGAAAACACTTCAATAAGATGTTTAAAATTAATAAAGGTATTTTAGCTGAGATTTATAGTGGATTAGGAGTTATTTTCGCAAAAGATAAGGATAATGAAATTATTTATCATTTTAATTAGGTGATTGATTTGAAAATTTATGAGTATGCCAGAGCAAGGAATATAAAAAGTCGTGATGTAGTTAAAAAGTTACATGGAATGGGTTTTACCTTTATTAAAAACCACTTATCGTTAGTTCCAGAAAAAGTAATAGATAAATTAGATGAAATACCTTTTGAAAATAGAAGACAAGTTAAAAGAATAAAAACGATTGTTAACATCACTATGGAATGTGCGCCAATTATGTCTTTAACGATTGGCGAAAAAATCAAAAATAAATTATTAACTAATAGAAGTAAAAAGCATAATATAATTATTATGCCTAAGTATCAAATGGATGAAAGTGCTCTGGAAAAAGTTATGGATTTAGAGATTAGTATCCGTGATACCATTAAAACTGGAAAAGTGTATTATACTAGCTATATGGATATGGATTACTTCCTTGTTGATAATGAATATTTTCTAAGGCCTAATGCTTATAATTATCCTGATGATGCTGAGCGTTTTGCTTTTTTAAGCAAAGCGGCATTAGGAATTATTAAAAGTTTAAATGTCAATATTGATATCATTAATATTCATGATTGGCCACTAGGATTATTTCCTATACTATTTAAAGAATCAATCAAAGAGGATTTTCCTAACACATTAATCGAATTTTCTGTATATAGTGCAACCTATCAAGGTATATATGATATTGATGTTTTGACTAATGTCTTTGAATTAGATGAAAAATATTATTATGAAAATCGCTTAGTGGAATATGCTAATAGTGTAAATTTTCTAAAAGCAGGTTTAGTAACTTCTGATAAAATTGATGTTAGTCAAAATGTTTTATTTGATTTGAAAAATAGTTATTTAAAAGCTTTTGTTTATGATAATAAGTTAAATAAAAGACCCCTTAATGATTAAACCATTAAGAGGGTTTTTGATATTAGAGTTTATTTAATGAACTTATCGGTTAATTTGAGGAATAAATCAATATTTTGCTTAACAATCTCCAAAGAGTTTCTCCAAAAATGGATATCAGTAACATCTATATTGGCTTGTTTAGCTACATCTTCGACTGTCATCTTACCAGTTGCTTTCAGTAATTCATCATAACGTTTGACAAAAGCTTCTTTATCATTTAAATATTGAGCATATAAACCTTTAGCAAATAGTAGTCCAAAGGCATATGGCCAATTATAGAATGATAATCCTGCACTATAATAATGTGGTTTATTAAGCCATGCATAGCGATTAATATATTCAGGATCTAAGCCATCACCATAAGCCTCTTTAACAGCTTTTTCCATGATATCTTGTAATTCTTTAGAAGTTAATGGATGATCTAAACGTCTTTCAAATACTTCTTTTTCAAATAGGAAACGTGATAAGATATCACAAATGATTGCTGTATGGTCTTGTAAAACACTTTCAATAAGTGGTAATTTTTCTTCATCACTACTAGCTTCAATCACTGCATTCATTACAATTGTTTCACAGAATGTAGATGCGGTTTCTGCAAGAGGCATAGGGTAAGAAGTATTGAGGATATTATTTTCAAAAATACAATCACCATGATAGGCATGACCTAATTCATGTGCTAAAGTTATAACATCACCTAAGTTACCATTATAATTGGTTAAAATACGACTTTCTTTAATAGAACGAATATTAGAACAGAATGCCCCACCAACTTTACCTTTACGTGGATAAATATCAATCCAGTTATTTTCAAAAGCGCGTTTGGCAATATTTGCTAATTTATCGCTAAAAGTCGCAAAGTTCTTAATGATGAAATCTTTAGCTTCTTCTATAGTAAAGGTTTTATTTACTTCACCTAAAGGAGCTACTAGATCATAAGTTGGTAATCCGTTACTATGGCCTAATATTTGTGCTTTTCGTCTTAAATATTTATGAAAATAAGGAAGATACTCATACATAGCACTTATCATGGCATTTAAAGTCTCTTCTTTTGTATGTGATACATCAAGGGATTGCTCAAGAGCTGTTTTATATCCTCTTAATTTTGATACATAATTGACTTCTCCTTTGATACTAGAAAGACACATGGCGACACTATCATCAACTTTTTGATAAGCTTTAATCATACCTTCATAAGCGGCTTTACGGGTTGTAGCATCTGGGCTTCGTAGAAGCATTCCTACTTCTGAGATAGTTACCGTTTTTGTTTCTTGTGGTAATTTAACTTCCACTTCTAATTTTGATGTTAAGAGTGATTGTAAATGACTCCAAGCAGTTGAACCAGTTTGTTTCATTTGACTTATTAAAGCTTCTTGTTCATCACTTAGAAGATGTTTGGTTTCTTTTTGTATGTTTTGTAAGTAATATTTATAGTTGATAAAATGTAGCTTATCCAATAACTCATTTAAATATTCATATTTTCCAATGAATTTTGAGGCTTTAGTAAATGATATCGTGGCCTCAGCTAATAACATTTGAACTTTAGCTAAGTATTTATTAGCTTCTTCATTAGTTGTATCACTACTTCTTGTTAAAGAAATAAAAGGATAAATACGACCAATAAGAGTGGTAAATTCTTCATCAAATTTTATTAATTTTTTAAGTTTTGCTTCAAAATTTTCGTAATTTGAACAGTTTTCATTGACATATTTTTCATATGTTTTAAGATCATCTTGTAGTTTTTTTAAATCGTTTTGAAACTCTTCACTAGCAAAACTAGTATACAATTTACTTAAATCATATTTAGTATTTTCCATATAAATTTCCTCCTTATAATCGAATTATAACATTTTATTTTCCTTTTTTCTAGAGATGACGTAGAATGTATAAATTTTTTATAACCTACAATCTTCGACAGACTACGACAATTGATAAATTTATAATATAGTTACCTATATTATCAAAAAATGGGGGAAATTGCTATGATAGATAAAAAAATGAAATCAATGATTATTGATATTGATTTATTAATATATATACATGATGTAATTTTTTTACGTGATAGTAGTGTAGATGAATTTCCATATACTAAAATATATAAAGAAATCTATGAAAGCGATTTTATTACGATTATTAAGTACTTAAAATATGCTTGTATTAAGATTATTGCTTTTCTATTAACAATTTATGTTTTTAGAAATGGTTATTACTATACTAATACTGCAAAATATTTGGTTATGGTAATTATCGCGATAATTTTTGGAGTTTTATTTGTAAGAGTAAAAGATAATTTAATTTATTTGTCATATCAACTAAGGGCCAAAAAAGCTGTCCAATTTGCTTTAGAACATTATCATTATCCAGAGTTTTTGTATTTTCTTGATAATTATATGAGTGAACAATCAACAAAAAATTATTTTAAAAAAAAGAATAAATAAAAAAAAGAGCCTTGATATTTCAAGGTTCTTTTATATAGTAATGGAAAAAAACAGTAATTCAGTCTATAATATAAATAAGATTTCAAGGAGTGGAAATTATGGATGTTAAATTACGAATAAGTGAGCTTAAAAGAATACTTGAGCAATATAATTATGAATATTATGTTTTAGATAACCCTAGTGTTAGTGATAGAGAATATGATGAGCTTATGCGAGAATTAATAAGTTTAGAACAAGCTCATCCTGAATTAATTACCCCTGATTCACCAACACAAAGAGTTGGGGGAAAAGCTTTGGAAGAGTTTGAAAAAGTCAATCATGAGATTCCAATGTTATCATTAAGTAATGCCTTTAATGAAAAAGATATATATGATTTTCATCGTAAAGTATCAGAAGTTTATCCCAATCCTGTCTATATGTGCGAATTAAAGATTGATGGATTAGCAGTAACTATTCATTATCGTAATGGTAAATTTGCTTTAGCTGCTACTAGAGGGGATGGTTTAACAGGAGAAAATATATCTCATAATGTTATGACTATTAAATCAGTACCTTTAAAATTAAGAGAAGATATTGATATTGAAGTTCGCGGCGAAATTTATATGCCTAAAGAAGCTTTTGAAAAGTTAAATGAAGAAAGAAGAAGATTGAATCAACCACTTTTTGCCAATCCTAGGAATGCAGCTGCAGGTAGTGTCAGACAATTAGACCCTAAGATAGCAGCAAAAAGGAAATTAAGTACTTTTTTATATAATGTTCCTTTAGCTAAAGAGTTAGGTTTTAGATATCATAGCGAAGCTTTGGATTATTTAGATAAATTGGGTTTAAGAACTAATAAGGAACGCAAAATCTGTAAGAATATTCAAGAAGTTATGGATTATATAAATTATTGGTCAGAACATTTAAATGATTTACCTTATGAAATAGATGGATTAGTTATTAAAGTTGATGATTTGTATAAACAAGAGGAAATAGGTTACACAGCCAAGACACCTAAATGGGCAATCGCTTATAAGTTTCCTGCTGAAGAAGTTACCACCATCTTACATGATATTGTTTTTACTGTAGGAAGAACAGGAAATATAACACCAAATGCTGTCTTAGAACCAGTACAAATAGCTGGTACAATAGTTAAGAAAGCAACCTTACATAATGAAGATTTTATCAAAGCGCGAGATATTCGCATAGGTGACAAAGTGTTAATTCGTAAAGCAGGTTATATAATCCCAGAGGTTATTGGGCCTATTGCATCTCTAAGGACAGGTAAAGAAATAAGTTTTAAAATGATCGACCGATGTCCTGTATGTAACCATCCATTAGAAAGAAAAATGGGAGAAGCAGACTATTACTGTCATAATAAAAATTGCTCAGCCCGTGTTATTGAAAGCTTAATTCATTTTGCTAGTCGAGATGCGATGAATATTGAAGGCTTAGGAGAAAAAATTGTAGAATTATTATTTAATTTAGGATTAGTTAGTAGAATCCCTGATATTTATCGTTTACAAAAGGAAAATCTAATCAATTTAGAAGGATTCGGAGAAAAGAGTGCTGATAATTTAATTAAGGCTATTCAAAAATCAAAAGAAAATAGTTTAGAGCGTTTATTATTTGGTTTAGGTATTCGTTTTGTTGGTAATAAAGTAGCTAAAATCATCGCTAAGGAGTATAAAAACATTGATAATTTGATGTCTATTACCAAAGAAGAATTACAAGCTATTCCCGAAATTGGCACTGTTATAGCAAATAGCTTGTATGAGTATTTCCATGAACAAGAAAATATCAAACTTATTAATGAGTTAAAAACTTTAGGATTAAATATGTATTACCTTGGGGAGGAAACAATTGATGCATCTGAGTTTAAAGGTAAAACCTTTGTTTTAACAGGCAGCTTAAGTATCAAAAGAGAGGAAGCTAAAACTCTTCTTGAAAGATTAGGAGCTAATGTCTCAAGTAGTGTAAGTAAAAAAACCGATGTGGTAATAGCGGGAAGTGATGCTGGTTCTAAATTAACTAAAGCCCAAGAGTTAAGCATCACTATTTGGGATGAAGATACTTTTAATAGTAAAATAAAAAAATATATATAAAAAATGGGAACCAAGTTCCCATTTTGATTTTATTTTGATTTAACTAAATGCTGGCTTAGTAGTTCAGCAACTACTTTACCATGTCTTACATTTCTAATAAAAAAGGATTGATTATCTTTTAAGTTTACTTTAAATGTCAGCATATTTTGTGCTCTATCTAAAAAATAAGATTTAAAATAGACACCTACAATATCCTTTAATAAGTAAGGGTTAATCCGTTTTAAAAAAATACCCCTAACATAAATTACACGATAATTGGATATATAAACTTTATGAAAGAAGATGCGATAAATATCGATTAATGTTTTGATGAAAACAATAAAAAAGAGTATCATCATTAAAAAAGAGATTATGGATGTTTTTCCATATTGTACTGCTAATGAAAAGGTTAATAAAATAACTAGAATATCTAACAGCAAAACTCGAAAGGAAAACCTAATTTGATATACAATTTTCTCATTATGTAGTAAAGTGAATTTTTTCATGATTGAACTCCTAAGAAATATTTTATATGTATTATAACATAATATATTATTTTACTCAATTTCAAAAATGATTTGATTTGCCCATGTGCTTTTTGCTTATGATACATATAATAGTATTGATGTTTAAGGGAGGGATAAAGTTGTATTATTATAATTCTATTGAGCAACCGGGAAGAATAAGATTTGTCAATGCATTATTTATGGGGCAACCAATCGATATATATATTAATGATCGACCAATTTTACGAGGACTAAATTATCGTCAAGCCACACAATTTATACCAATTCCTAATGGAATGTATAATGTTAAAGTGTATACAACTAATAGTAATAATTTACTAGCAAATCAAAATATCAATATTGAAGGAAATAAGTTAATTACAATTACACAAGATGCAACTGGAGCAGTAATGCTAAATATTACCGAGGATGTTAGTGTTGATCAAGGTTTTATGCCACAAATGCCTCCACAGCAACCATTTATGCCACCTTTTGAAACAAGAGATACAACAGTTTCTGGTAGAGCTAGAGTTCGTTTTATTCACTTTTCACCTAATGCCCCAGCAGTAGATATTACTTTACCAAACGGTATGGTTTTATTTAGAAATATTCCTTATCGTACCATAACTGACTATATTAATGTCGCTTCCGGTACATATACATTACAAGTAAGACCAACAGGAACAGATCAAGTTGTTTTAACAATACCTGATGTGGTATTAAATCCAAATGATGTAAGTACAATTTATGCTATTGGCTTAGTAAATAGTACACCGATGTTTGAAGCATTAGTAGTAAATGAACGGTCGTTAGTATAAAATATTTTAAATGACAAATACCTATAAAGTATAGAAAAAAGACTTTATAGGTATTTTTATATTGATTATATAAAAATTAAAAAACAGCTTAAAAGCTGTTTAAGGGGGAGATAAATGTTTGATAAAATGAGATTAAGGCGATAAGTATGAGAATTATATTGAGGAGTAATAGGGGTAAATATGAGTTGTATGAGGGATTTGATTATGATATTATAATTGAAAATTTATGAGAACGACATTTTAAAAAGGTGTTTTCTAACACCGATTAACATTCTAGCATTTACCATAATGGAAGTCAACATATATAATTTATGAAAACGTTTTTAATTTTCTTAAAATATACTTGTAGTTTAAATGAAGTATGATATAATGTAATTACGAACAAATGTTTTATAAAGAATGGTGATAGAATGACAAAACAGCAAAATTATATAATTGTAAAAGGTGCCCGTGAAAATAATTTAAAAAATATTGATATAAAGATTCCTAGAGGTAAAATGGTTGTTATGACTGGACTATCAGGAAGCGGGAAAACGAGTTTAGCTTTTGATACGATTTATGCTGAAGGGCAAAGAAGGTATGTTGAAAGTTTATCAGCCTATGCTAGACAATTCTTAGGTAATATGGATAAACCAGATGTCGATAGTATTGAAGGTTTATCACCAGCCATTTCCATAGATCAAAAAACAACTAATAAGAATCCTCGTTCTACTGTAGGAACGGTAACCGAGATTTATGATTATTTACGTTTATTGTACGCTAGAATTGGTCATCCCATTTGTCCAGAACATCATGTGGAAATTCAATCACAATCTATTGAGCAAATCGTAAATCGTTTATTAGAACTTCCTACATCAACAAGAATACAGGTTTTAGCCCCATTTGCTTCAGGAAAAAAAGGAACATTTAAGAATGAATTAGAAACATTAAGAAAAGAGGGTTATGTTCGTGCTCGAATTGATGGAGAGTTACATGATTTAGATGAATCTATTATTTTAGATAAAAATAAAAAGCATAATATTGAGATAATTGTAGACCGAATAGTTATAAAAGAAAATATTACTTCAAGGTTATTTGATTCAGTTGAAACAGCTTTAAAACTAGGCAATGGTAAAGTTATAATCGATGTTATTGGCCAAGAAGAAATGCTGTTTAGTGAGAAATTTGCTTGTCCATATTGTGACTTTACAATTGGGGACCTAGAACCCCGTTTATTTTCTTTTAACTCACCTTTTGGAGCTTGTGAAGAATGTAGTGGCTTAGGTTTTAAGCGTAAAATAAGTGTTAATATGTTAGTACCCGATGATTCACTTTCACTTACTGAAGGAGCTATTCGAGGTCTAGATAATGTAGATTCTTATTTCTTTCAACAATTAGCGACTACTTGTGAACACTACAATATCGATATTAATAAACCTTTCCGAGATTTAAGTCAAGAGGAAAAAGATATTATTTTTTATGGTTCTAAAGAACCATTAACCTTTACTTTTGTTAGTGAGGGAAATATTCATCATGAAAAGAAAAGTTATTTTGAAGGAGTAATTACAAACTATGAACGGAGATATAAGAATACTTCCTCGCGCTATATTCAGGAATGGTTTGAAAGTATGATGGCTGATGAACCATGTCCTAAATGTTTTGGTAAACGTTTGTCAGATAAAGCTCTTTCAGTTTATGTCGGTCAAAAAAATATTTATGAATTTACCGAAATGTCTGTTGAAGAAGCATTAGAATATGTAAAGAATCTAAGTTTAACTCCTAAAGAGCAACAAATAGCTCATTTAATTCTTAAAGAAATTAGACAACGTTTACAATTTCTAGTTAATGTAGGTTTGAATTACTTAGCCTTAAACCGTAGTGCTGGAACTCTTTCAGGTGGTGAAGCCCAACGCATTAGATTAGCAACACAAATTGGCTCACAATTAACAGGAGTATTATATGTTTTAGATGAACCTTCTATCGGATTGCATCAAAGAGATAATCAACGCTTAATCAATTCTTTAAAGGCAATGCGTGATTTAGGTAATACATTAATTATCGTAGAACATGATGAAGAAACGATGTTAGAATCTGATTACTTAATTGATATCGGACCTGGAGCGGGAACACATGGTGGTGAAGTAGTAGCATATGGGACACCAGAGGAAGTAATGAATAATAGTAATTCTCTTACGGGAAAATATTTAAAAGGAGAACTAAGTATTCCGATACCAAAACAAAGAAGAAAAGGAAATGGACTTTATATTGAAGTAATTAATGCTCGAGAGAATAATTTAAAGAACTTAAATGTTAAATTTCCTTTAGGAAAAATGATCGTAGTTACTGGTGTTTCGGGAAGTGGAAAGTCCACATTAGTCAATGATATACTATATCGTGGAATCGCAAATTATCTTTATAAAACAAATATAAAACCAGGTTTACATGATCGCATAGAAGGATTAGAAAACATTGAGAAGATAATTGATATCGATCAATCACCAATTGGCAGAACACCACGCTCTAATCCCGCAACATATACCGGAGTATTTGATCATATACGAGATTTATTTGCGGAAACAGCAGAAGCCAAGATTAGAGGTTATCAAAAAGGTCGCTTTTCCTTTAATGTTAAAGGGGGAAGATGTGAAACTTGTAGGGGTGATGGGGTAATTAGAATTGAGATGCATTTTCTACCAGATGTTTATGTTCCATGTGAGGTCTGTCATGGAAAACGATATAATCGAGAAACATTAGAGGTTAAATATAAAGGTAAAAATATCGCTGATGTTTTGGATATGACAGTTGAAGAAGCCCTTAATTTCTTTGAAAATATACCTATCATACAAAGAAAAATCCAAACGATGTATGATGTCGGTTTAGGATACATAAAACTAGGACAACCAGCGACAACGCTTTCTGGTGGTGAAGCCCAAAGGGTAAAACTGGCATCAGAGTTACATAAACGCACGACTGATAAAACTTTATATATACTAGATGAACCAACTACGGGATTACATGTCGATGATGTCAAACGCTTATTAGAAGTATTAAACAATATTGTTGACCAAAATGGTACGGTAATCATTATTGAACATAATTTAGATGTTATAAAATGTGCTGATTATATTATTGATTTAGGACCAGAAGGTGGAGATAAAGGTGGACAGATTATTGCTTGTGGTACACCTGAAGAAGTTAGCGAGGTTAAAACATCGTATACTGGTCAGTTTATTAAAAAAGTCTTGGAAAAAGAGAAAAATCGTAATATAAAAGAGCTTTAAGTAATAAAATAAGGATAGTTTTATCTATCCTTATTTTTTTGGAGGAGTAATGAAAAGAATTATATTTTTACTTATAGCGTTGTCTTTATCTTACCTAATAAATAC
>DATCKO010000216.1:0-5008 GCA_036562215.1 Haloplasmataceae bacterium
TAGCAATCCAGTGGGTGATTTTTGTAGTATTAATATTAATCTTTATACTATATATTATTTTATATATCCTTAAACAAAAAGTTATTATTTATTGTAAGGAACATTATCTAAATAATCCCTCACTTGTTATTGAAAAATTAAATAAACGCAAAACGCAATTTCTAGACATATTAGATTATACAAATGAGAAACTAATTTTTAAGGAAATAGTTAGAGCCTTATCTAATTATTATAAATATCCTAATAAAGGAATGATTGGCCCATGGGAGATAATTTATAATCAGGATAAAACCAAGGCTTTTTATCGAAAATTAGAGTTAAAAAGTAAAACAGTAATAACCAATATATTAAAAGATATTGATAAATTAGATAAGAAAGTACTAGAATTATTAGAGTCATTAGGTATAGATTATCATAAACTATATGATGTTTGGGAAGATCGTTTTACTAAGAAAAATGATTATTATGAATTAATGTATCCTTTATATGGGATGATTGTTAATGATTCACAAGTATTTAGTAAAGGCTTAAAATTTGGTAGTTATAATATAACGGATAATATTATGATTAAACCATATGAAAGACAACTAGAAAATGAAGATGTAATAATGTTGCATATAAAAATAAGAAGTAAATAGTTTCTTATGGGAGGAAGTTATGGAGGATAGGTCACGTCGTTTTATAAATACATATAATCAATTAGACCAATATATGCGCGATTATCTTAATGCGGATAAGAATATCAGTCATAATAATTTGATTGATTTAGCAAGTAAGAAGAGTAGTTTATTTCGTAATTATAAAAATGATTTAAAAGAATTTGCTCAACTAAGAAATGCGATAGTTCATAATACACATTTTGTGAATAAGCAATTAGGAGAAATAATTGCTGAACCTCATGAAGATGTAGTAGCTTACTATGAAGACTTGCTTAAAAAAATTACCTTACCTAAACTAGCTAAAGATATTTATCGCAGTATTAAGTCTGACAAAGTTTTAACTGCTACACTAGATACTAAGATAATTGATATTATAAAATACATGTATAACAAGAAAAACACTTGTGTACCGATTTTAGAAGCATATAAATTAAAAGGGGTATTTAGTGAAAATGTTTTAATTACTTTGATTGCTAAAGGGGAAAAAACGGAGTTTAATGAATTAAAAGCTTATGATATTCTTGAATATTTAGATATTGATTCACATTATGGTGAGTATTTTGCTTTTTGTAAAGCAAGTGATAATATTTTCGATATTAAAGAGATGTTTCAAAAACAAGACCATAAAAAAAGATTAGAATTAATATTTGTAACAGCTAATGGTTATCAAAATGAAGAGATATTAGGAGTTATTTCAGCTTGGGACTTAGTTGGAGTATAAAATATATAAAAACATTGACATAAAGTAATTATTCAATTATACTTATATTGTAATTATTACATTATATAAAAAATAATTCATAATGAATTATTTTTTTTATATATGAACAAATGAAAAAAAAGAGAGGAGAAAGGCATGAGTAAGGTTTATATTGTAGCCGCTAAGAGAACGGCAATCGGTAGTTACTTAGGCAGTTTACAAACGATTCATCCTGCAACTATGGGAGCAGAATTGATCAAGAATATCATGTCCGAACTAAAATTAGATAATAATACTATTGATGAAGTAATCGTCGGTAATGTTTTATCAGCTGGATTAGGTCAAGGAGTAGGTAGACAAGTTGCTTTAAAAGCTAATTTACCTATTACCCAAATTGGTTATTCATTAAATATGGTTTGTGGTAGTGGTATGAAAACAGCCATGGATGGATACATTAAAATTAAAGCAGGTTTTGGTAACTTAATCTTTGCTGGTGGAGTAGAAAATATGAGCAAGGCCCCATTCTTAATACCTAGTGAAACACGGAGTGGGTATAAAATGGGTGATTTGGTATCTAAAGACCATATGGTATATGATGCTTTAACCGATGTTTATAATCAATATCATATGGGAATAACTGCAGAAAATGTTGCTGAAAAATATCAAATTTCTCGGGAAGAGCAAGATGAATTTGCATTAAAATCACAAGAAAAAGCTATAAAAGCTATTGATAGTGGTCGATTTGTTGATGAAATTGTACCAATTGAAGTTCAATTAAAGAAAGAAACAATTATTTTTGCTCAAGATGAGTATCCAAATAGAACGACAAATAAAGAAAAAATGGCTAAATTACGTCCAGCTTTCAAAAAAGATGGTACCGTTACAGCAGGTAATGCTTCGGGTATTAATGATGGTGCTAGTATGCTTCTTCTTGCTAGTGAAGAAGCAGTTAACAAGTATAATTTAACTCCTTTAGCAGAAATCATTTCTATCGGTCAAGGCGGAGTAGAACCAGAATATATGGGATTAGGTCCAGTACCAGCTATAGAGAACTGCTTACAACGTGCGGGAATGTCTTTACAAGATATGGAGTTAATTGAACTTAATGAAGCCTTTGCTGCCCAAAGTTTAGGGGTATTGAGAGAATTAAGTACAAAATATAATGAATCTATTCCTTCCATTATGGAAAGAACCAATGTTAATGGTGGAGCAATTGCTTTAGGACACCCAGTTGGGGCTAGTGGAAATCGAATTATTGTTACTTTAGTACATGAAATGAAGAAACGACAAGTTAAATATGGTTTGGCCTCTTTATGTATCGGAGGCGGAATGGGTACCGCAATTATTATAAAATCAATGTAAAAAGGAAGATGTAGTATGAATAAAATATTAGCAGTAAATGCAGGTAGTTCCTCATTAAAATTTAAACTAATCGATATGCCTGAAGAGATAGTATTGTCTGAAGGAAATATTGAAAAAATAGGTAAAGAAAATGCGATTGTTAATTTTAAGTCTAATACAGATAAAATAAAATTAACCATGCCTATTTATAGTCATGAGGAAGCAGTAGAATATGTGATTAAATTATTAATTGAAAAAGCAGTTATTAATGATTTAACTGAAATTAAAGGAATTGGCCATCGAGTTGTTCATGGTGGAGAAAAATTTAGTGATTCAGTCATAATTGATGATGAAGTTATTAAAGAAATTGAAGAGATTTCTGATTTAGCACCTTTACATAATCCTCATAACCTTAAAGTAATTAGAATATTTAAAGATAAATTACCAGATGTGATTTCTGTAGCTGTTTTTGATACAGCTTTTCATCAATCCATGCCTAGAGAAGCTTATTTATATGGTGTACCTTATGAGTGGTATGAAAAGTATCATGTTCGTAAATATGGTTTTCATGGTACATCACATAAATATGTATCAAATAGAGTTGAGACATTGCTTAATAATAAAAAAGCCAAGATTATTGTTTGCCACTTAGGTAATGGTGGTAGTATTTGTGCTGTTAAAGAAGGAAAATCCATCGATACTACAATGGGATTTACACCATTAACAGGATTAATCATGGGTACTCGTTGTGGTGATATTGATCCCGCCATCATTCCTTATATGATAAATAAAACTAAGAAATCATTAGGTGAAATTGAAAATGAATTAAACAAGAAATCTGGTCTATTAGGAATAAGTGGTATAAGTAATGATTCACGCGATATCGAAGAAGGAATTCAAAAAGGTAATGAAAGATGTCAATTAGCCCAAGATATGTTTACACGTAAAATAGCCTCTTATATCGCTAGTTACCATGTATTACTTGAAGGTGCTGATGCAATAGCTTTTACTGGTGGAATTGGTGAGAATTCCGCTTTAACACGCAAGGAAATTGTCGATAGAATCAAAGTATTGGGTGTTAAAATCGATGATCAATTAAATAATATTAGAGGTGAAGAACGACTTATTTCTACTGAAGATTCAGCTATTAAGTGTTTTATCATCCCAACTAATGAAGAAGTAATGATAGCAAGAGATGTAATTAGATTGACTAATCAATAAAATCATAAAAAACGTAAAAAGAGGTTTACATAAGTAAATTATTATATTATAATTAAATTGTGTAAATACTAAAAAAACGGTGATTTATTATGATTTGTCAAATCATTAGTAATTTATCAAAAAAATTGGGGTTAATATGGTTTTTTTAGTGTTGCTTTTAAATAGAAGGACTAGTTATTTTTGGTCCTTTTTTTTCTCTAATTAACTGGAAAAATCTGTAGATGTAGATATCATTAGTCAATTTGATTTAATGTATATCAAATATGCAGATTATTGTAGAAAAATGAATGATTTTCCAGTATAATTGAAAATATATGATTTAATAGAAGGAGATAGACATATGGAAGTTAGGTTAGAAGGATTAACAAAAAAGTTTACTGACACAGTTGCTGTAGATAATATGACGGTAACTTTTCCATCAGGTAAGTTAACAGGATTATTAGGTCCATCAGGATGTGGTAAATCTACAACATTGTTCATGTTAGCTGGCTTACATAAACCAACTAGTGGTAGGATTTATTTTGGTAATGAAGATGTTACAGATATACCACCAGAAAAACGTGGAATTGGTCTTGTATTCCAAAACTATGCTTTATATCCACATATGACAGTGGAGCAAAATATCATGTTCCCATTAGAAAATATAAAGATGCCAAAAAAGGAAGCACTACAAATCGCTTATGAAATGGCTAAATTAGTGCAAATTGAAGGTTTATTAAAACGTAAACCATCTGAATTATCCGGTGGTCAACAGCAACGTGTTGCTATTGCGAGAGCATTAGCTAAAAAGCCACGTATACTATTATTAGATGAGCCATTATCAAATCTAGATGCTCGTCTACGTCTTGAAACACGTGAGGAAATTAAACGTATTCAAAAAGAAACTGGTGTTACAACCATTTTCGTTACTCATGACCAAGAAGAAGCAATGAGTATTTCTGACCAAATAATTGTTATGAAAGAAGGAGTAGTTCAACAAGTTGATGCTCCACAAAACATATACAATAATCCAATAAATTTATTTACTGCAAAATTCTTAGGTAACCCACCAATTAATGTATTAGATGGGTATTGTAAGAATAAAATG
>DATCKO010000217.1:0-9132 GCA_036562215.1 Haloplasmataceae bacterium
GCTATACACAATTAACACAAAAAATTGGCTTTGACAATTTAGAAAAGGTTAAAGAATATTTTGAAAATATTCAAAATTCCAGTGACATTCTTTTACAAAAAGTCAATGATATACTTGACTTCTCCAAAATTGAATCCAAACATTTTAAATTATTAGAAAAACCAACTAATATTAGTAAATTAGTGAAAGAAGTATATGATTTATTAAAAATTCAGGCTGATAGAAAAAATCTTAACTTTTCATATATATTAGATCCTTATCTACCAGAATACTTAGAAATTGATGAAATAAGACTAAAACAAGTCCTAATTAATATCTGTTCTAATGCGATCAAATTTACCGATAAAGGTAGTGTCAAAATGCAGGTTAAGGTTTTTGGTTATACCAATGATGCTATATACTTGGAGTATATAATATCCGATACAGGAATTGGAATACCAAAAGATAAAATAGATACAATCTTTGTCCCTTTTGTACAAGCTAATAATAGTAATGATTATCCTGGTACTGGTTTAGGGTTAGCCATTGCCCGTGATATTATTAGGTTAATGGGTGGAGACATCAATGTTGTTAGTAAAGAAAATGTCGGTTCCATATTTTCCTTTATTACTAAGTTTAAAATCACTAGTTATTATAGACAAAAAGTTAGTGAAATGATTGATGTGGATAATGATACTTTCTCAGCACTTATTAAAGATAAGAAGATTTTAGTATGTGAAGATAATTTAATTAATCAAGTATTAATAAAAGAAATCTTTGCTTTGTTTAATAAAAAAGATATTGATATCGCAAAAGATGGCTTTGAAGCCATTAATAAATGTAAGGATAAACTATATGATTGTATTCTAATGGATATTAAAATGCCTAATTTAAATGGTTTAGAAGCTACAAAGATCATTAAGAATTTAATTCAATATAAAAATGTTCCGATTATTGCTCTTACTGCCAATGTCTTTTCTGATCAGATTAAAGAATATTTATTAGTTGGTATGATTGATTATTTATCAAAACCAATCGATATAAAGAAATTAAAAAATGTTTTATATCAACAATTAGTAGTTGGTGATTAAGATGATTGATTCACTTCTTGAAAAAGCTCGAAAACTATATGAAGAAAGAAAGTTAGCTGAAGCCTTAAAATGTTATTTAGAAATAGAAGCACTTATAGAAAATGATGCTGATATCTTAATAGAGATCGCTTTAATTTATGATGAATTAGGTTTTTATGAAAAAGCCATTGAGTATTATGAAAAAGTTTTAGCATTTGATGAAAATAATGCGCGTTGTTATTATGGAATGGCAACGATTTATGATAATCAAAAAGATTATGATAAGGCCATTAGTTTTTATAAAGAAGCTATAGCTTTAGATAATGAATATTACGAGGCTCATTTTTTCTTAGCTAATATTTATGATGAGATAAAAGAAACGATGTTAGCTATCTATCATTATCAAAGAGTATTAATGATAAATCCATATCATTTCTATGCTTATTTAAATCTAGGTTCGATTTATGAATCACTTAATCAAGATGAATTAGCATTACAACTTTTTTTGAAAGCTTTAGAACTCGATAAGCAAAATCATTTATTATTCTTTAACCTAGGAGTTGTTTATCGAAAATTAAAACAAATTGATTTAAGTATCATAAATTATGAGAAAGCTCTCCAGTTATCAGAAAATTACCCCTATACCTATCTTAATTTAGCTTTAGTATATAAAGATGAAAAAAAGGATTTGGATAAAGCAATTGAGATATATAGTCAAGGTATAGAAAAACATCCAAAGGAAGCTGTTCTCCTCTATAATCGAGCTTGTTGTTATGCTTTGTTAAATGAAATAGATAAAGCTATTAATGATTTAAAAATTGCTTTTAGTATAAATAAAGATTTGTTTTCTTACTATTTAAGTGATGATGAACTAAAAAATATCGCTAAAACTAATTTTTTTGCCTAGACAAATTATTGTCATAGGCATATTTTATATAGTAGAGTACATAAAAGGAGACTGAGTAGTTTTGTGAGTACTTTATACTTAACTAAACCTGGTGATACAATTAATAAAATCATTGAAAGATTTAACTACTCCATGTCAAACTTTGAAAAAAGGAATGATGTTAGTAAGCTTCGATTAATAGAGGGATTAAGAATCTTTATACCAATACGTAATAAGGATGGTATTAGATTATTAGAACATGTTACCGAAAAAGGAGAAACACTAGCTAATATAATGGAAAAGTATCAGGCTAACTATGATTTAATAAAGTACTTTAATAATTTTTTACATCTCATTCTTGAAGACGAACAGGAAGTCTATGTTGAAGCAAAATTACTTTCACCAGAATTAGGAGAATTTAGCGAAAACTAAATGAAAAATGGCTATCAATAAAAGATAGCCATTGCTTTTTTTATTCAGGAAGAGTTATTTCTTCAACGGTGCGAGAAACAAAGTAAGCACCTTTTATCGCTACTAAGGAACCATTTTTACCTTCAATGATATTATTATTAATTATGGTTGTCATGGCCTCTTTAATATCTTGAGGACTATATGGTTCTTTTGGTTCATCGATATTAAGAGTAAAGTTCTTATTGTTATCAGTGATAAAAACAAGCTGTAATTTGCGTTCTTCGTTCATTCTTTCACCTCCTTATTTTATTTTTTTAATAATTAAGATGCAATTAGGATATAGTCTTCATCAACACAAATATTGACAATAGGGTTTTTAAAGAGTTTAGCAAGAGCCTGTCCAACATTATATATATCTTCGACACTAGCTTCTTCGCGGATGTTTTTAATTGATTTACGGGTGTATACAGGATTACCTTTATTATCAATACCATTTTCTAAGACTAATATTAAGGTTTTAGCATCAAAATTTTTATTCACTAATACCACCTCCTCTCAGTATAAATATCAAAGAGTTGAGGGAAAATAGGGAAAAAAATGCATGATTATGATAGAATATAAATGTAATACCTAATAGGAGTTGAACTCATGGAACAAGTAGTAAATATTATTGGTGCTGGGCTTGCTGGTAGTGAAGCCTGTTATCAAATTGCGAAAAGGGGAATTAAGGTTCGTTTATATGAAATGCGACCTAATATGATGACACCAGCCCATAAGACAGGCTATTTTGCGGAACTTATTTGTAGTAATTCATTACGGGCAAATAGTCTAGAAAATGCGGTAGGAATATTAAAAGAGGAGATGCGTATACTAGATTCCTTGATTATCAATTGTGCTGAAAAGACACAAATACCAGCTGGAGGGGCCTTAGCTGTTGATAGAGAAGAGTTCCCTAAATTAGTGACAGAGACTATTAAGAAGTTTCCGAATGTGGAAATTATTAATGAAGAAGTACAAGACCTTCCTCATGGTGTAACTATTATTGCTAGTGGCCCTTTAACAAGTAAAAAATTAAGTGATAATATTAAGAAAAGATTAGGGGAAAATTATTTTTACTTCTATGATGCTGTAGCTCCCATTGTCGATAAAGATTCACTAGATTTTTCCAAGATCTATTTAAAAAGCCGCTACGATAAAGGGGAGGCTGCTTATTTAAACTGTCCTTTTACTGAAGAAGAGTTTAATCGCTTTTACAATGAATTAATTAATGCTGAGGTAGTAAAACTTAAAGAGTTTGAAAAAGAAATCTATTTCGAAGGTTGTATGCCAATTGAAGTCATGGCGAAAAGGGGAAGAGAAACCTTACTATTTGGACCACTGAAACCAGTAGGTTTAGAAAATCCTCATACTAAAGAAATGCCATATGCTGTCGTTCAACTAAGACAAGATAATGCGCAAAATACGATGTATAATCTAGTAGGTTTTCAAACTAATCTGTTATTTTCAGAGCAAAAACGCGTCTTTCGCTTAATACCAGGTATGGAGAATGCTGAGTTTCTTCGCTATGGAGTTATGCATCGAAATAGTTTTATCAACTCACCGTTATTACTAAATCCAACTTATCAGTATAAAAATGATGAAGAGTTATTTTTTGCTGGACAAATAACAGGAGTAGAAGGTTATGTTGAAAGTGCTGCTTCAGGTTTAGTAGCTGGTTTAAATGTCACACGCTTAATTAAAAATGAACCTTTAATAATCTTTCCGCAAGAAACAATCATTGGGGCGATGAGTCATTATATCACTCATTGTGAACCGATGTTCTTTCAACCAATGAATGCTAATTTCGGTTTAGTTAGTCCACTCAATTTTAAGCATAAAAAAAAGGAAAGAAAATTATTATATGCCCAAAGAGCAATCAATACGCTAAAACAGCTTAAAGAAGTATATAGCATATAAAAGTGAAGTGATAGTATGGAACATTACATTATCATGTTCAAAAACTATTTAGCACATGAAAGAAACTTCTCACAACATACGATAATAAATTATGAAGTTGATTTAAGAGATTTTGCTGTGTTTATCGAAAAAGAAGACTTAGATGTTAATACTTTTTCCTATCAAATGGCCCGTAAATATCTTACTTCTTTACATAAAAAAAATTTATCCAAAGCAAGTATTAGTCGAAAAATTTCTTCACTAAGAACATTTTTTAAATACTTACAAAGTAATAACTATGTAAAAGATAATCCATTTTCGCTACTTTCCTTACCTAAAAAAGACAAAAAGATACCGAAGTTTTTTTATCCTGAAGAAATTAATGAGTTGTTTAATAGTATTGATTTGACTAGTGAATTAGGAGAAAGAAACTTAGCGATAGTGGAACTACTATATGGTTCAGGACTAAGGGTTAGCGAATTATGTCAGTTAAAAATTGAAGATTTGCGATTACAGCAAAAATGTCTTTATGTTACAGGTAAAGGTAGTAAGGTACGCATAGTACCTTTAACTGAGCTATCTTTAGAAGCATTGACTAATTATCTAAATAATAGTCGTAGACACCTTCTTAATAAAGCAAAATCTAATAGTAATATTGTCTTTTTAAATCACTTAGGCAAAAGTCTTACAACCCGTGGTGTAAGAGATATCTTAAATCGTTTAATAAGCCATACAGTAAAAATTACCAACATCTCACCCCACATGCTCCGTCATACTTTTGCAACTCATCTATTAAATAACGGAGCTGATATTCGTAGTGTCCAGGAATTATTAGGACATTCGCAATTGTCAACAACGCAAATTTATACTCATGTCTCAAAAGAAGAGTTAAAAAGAGTGTATATGAATACTCATCCTCATGCAAAGGAGAAATTAGAATGAAACTTAGAGGTTTTGAAGTATGTAGTGGATATGAAAATAATGTGGTAAATATTCCGAAAAGACAAACCTTTAATTCTGCAGGATATGATATTGAAGCCATCGAAACTGTTACCATTCATCCCCAAGAAGTAGTGCTTGTTAAAACTGGTTTAAAAGCTTATATGATGCCTGATGAAGTGTTAAAAATATATATACGTTCCAGTATTCCTTTGAAAAAAGGTTTGATGTTAGCTAATGGTGTAGGTGTAATTGATAGTGACTATTATAATAATCAACAAAATGATGGTCATATCATGATACCTATATACAATTTTTCTAATCAATTGGTCATAATAAATAAAGGTGAGAAAATTGCCCAAGGAATCTTTGAAAAATATTTAGTTGTTGATAATGATGAACCAATTATGAAAATAAGAACAGGTGGATTTGGTAGTAGCGATTAATTTTTACCTAAAAAAATAATTTTTTTAATTGAAAGCCTTTCGCAAATATGATATACTAAAGAATGGCAAAAAAATACACACACAAATGAGAAAATCATCGAGTGCTATTTATTAGTGGTGGTTTTCGTAGATTTTGTGGAGGCCAAACAAAAAAATAGGAGGATACAATTTTATGTCAGTAGTTTCAATGAAACAATTATTAGAAGCTGGTGTTCATTTTGGACATCAAACCCGTAGATGGAATCCAAAGATGGCTAAATACATCTACGCGAAAAGAAATGGTATTTATATCATCGATTTACAAAAATCACAAGAAAAGATTAATGAAGCTTATAAGTTAATCTTTGATATCGTTAAAGACGGTGGAAAAATATTATTTGTAGGTACTAAAAAACAAGCTCAAAATGCGGTAAAAGAAGAAGCAATTCGTGCTAATCAATATTATGTTAACCAACGTTGGCTTGGTGGTACTTTAACTAACTATACTACATTAAAATCACGAATTAATCGTTTATTTGAATTAGAAGCTATGTTTGAAGATGGTACTATCAATAATTATCCTAAGAAAGAGCAAATCTTACTTCAAAAAGAGTTGGACAGATTACAAAAATTCTTTAATGGTATTAAAGATATGAATAAACTTCCTGATGCTTTATTTGTAATTGATCCTAAAAAAGAGAAAAATGCGATTCTAGAAGCTCGTAAGTTGAATATACCAGTCTTTGGTATAGTGGATACAAACTGTGATCCTGATGAATTAGATTTTGTTATACCAGCAAATGATGATGCCATTAGAGCTGTAAAATTAATCTTAACGGTAATTGCCAATGCTTGTGTAGAAGCTCAAGGTGGTAAAATCGTTCGTTTAGCTGATGATGAAGACCAAAATGTTAATAATGAAGAAGTAGTTGATATTTTTGAGGAGACTACTGAATCTGCAGAATAATAATAATTCTTCTGGTGATAAAGTGTACTCCTTTATCACCTTTTTTTAGAATAAATATTTAGGAGGAAATTTTATGTCGGTAACAGCACAAATGGTAAAAGAATTACGCGAAATGACTGGTGCTGGAATGATGGATTGTAAGAAAGCACTAGTAGAATGTAATGGTAATATGGAACAAGCAGTAGATTGGTTGCGGGAAAGAGGAATTGCGAAGGCGCAAAAAAAGGTAGACCGCATTGCTGCTGAAGGTTTATGTAATATAGTTATTGAAGGAAATAAGGCCATAATAATTGAAGTTAATTCAGAAACTGATTTTGTTGCGAAAAATGAGCAATTCTTAAATCTTGTTAATACTCTTGGAAATATTTTAATAAAAGCTGATGTTAAAGATGTTAATGAGGCTTTAGAATATAAAGATAATGGTAAAACAGTTTCCGATTTTGTTATGGAAGCAAGTGGTAAAATTGGCGAAAAGATTTCATTAAGAAGAATTGAAGTAATCACAAAACTTGATAATCAAGTATTTGGTGCTTATAAACATATGGGTGGGAAAATCGCTGTTTTAACTGTTTTAAACGGTAATAACGAAGAAGTTGCTAAAGATGTTGCTATGCATGTAGCTGCAATGAATCCTCGTTATCTAGATGAGAACTCTGTAAATCCTAAAGATGTAGAACATGAAAGAGAAATGTTCACTAAGGAATTTGAAAATGAATTAGAAAGCGAAACTAATGAAAAAGCCAAAGCTGCTAAATTACAACGCATTCCACAAATTGTGGAAGGAAAAATTAAGAAATGGTTAAAAGAAAGTTGTTTAGTTGAACAACCATTTGTTAAAAATCCTGATGTGTCTGTATCACAATATGTAAAAGACAACAAATGTGAAATTGTAAGTTATGTCCGTTTTGAAGTCGGTGAAGGTATTGAAAAACGCGTCGATAACTTTGCTGAAGAAGTAATGGCACAAGTACGTGCATAAATAATAGGCACTCTTGTGCCTTATTCTTAAACTTTAAAAGGATGGTTAGTGATGGATAATAAAAAATATCAAAGAGTAATTTTAAAACTAAGTGGTGAAGCTTTAGCAGGTCCAAAGCAATTAGGCATTGACCCTTTAACGGTAAAAGAGATAGCCAAGGAAATTAAGGAAGCCTATGAAACAGGAGTGCAAATTGCGATTATTGTGGGTGGTGGAAATATTTGGCGTGGTAAATCAGCGAGTGAAATGGGCATGGAAAGAGCTAGTGCTGATTACATGGGAATGTTAGCAACAGTTATGAATGCTCTTGCATTACAAAATGCTTTGGAATCACTTGGCGTGGAAACACGGGCTATGACTTCTATTAGTATGGAAGCTGTAGCTGAACCATATATTAGACGTCGAGCAATCCGCCATTTAGAAAAAGGACGTATCGTAATCTTTGGTGGCGGTACAGGTAATCCTTATTTTTCAACAGATACAACGGCAGCATTACGAGCCGCAGAAATTAATGCAGATGCTATATTAATGGCCAAAAACCGTGTCGATGGTGTATATGATAGTGATCCATCGCTCAATCCGAGTGCAAAGAAATATGATAAATTAACCTTTTTAGATTTAGTTAATCAAGATTTAAAGGTCATGGACTCAACAGCAGCGACTCTATGTATGGACAATAATATTGATGTTGTTGTGTTTAATATGAATACAAAAGGAAATATAAAAAAGGCTGTCGAAGGCCAAATTATTGGAACTAAAGTAAAAGGGAGATGAGAAAATGCCAGATACCATTTTATTTGATGCTGAAGAGAGAATGGAAAAAGCCATTGAGGCTTTACGTCATGAATTAGCAATGATTAGAACAGGAAGAGCAAGTGCTAGTATTTTGGAAAGAATTACAGTTGATTATTATGGAACACCAACACCAATTACTCAGATGTCTTCAGTTACTACTCCAGAAGCACGACTCTTAGTTATCAAACCATATGATAAGTCGATGCTTAAAGCTGTTGAGAAAGCCATCTTAGCATCCGATTTAGGTATTACGCCTACAAATGATGGTACGGTTATTCGCATTGCTTTTCCTCAATTAACAGAAGAAAGAAGAAAAGAACTAGCTAAACTAGTTAGTAAACATGGTGAAGAAGCAAAGGTAGCCATAAGAAATATTCGCCGTGATGCTAATGAGCAATTAAAGAAATTAGAAAAGAATAGCCAAATAACCGAAGACGACCTAGAAGGTTATATGGAAGATGTCCAAAAATTAACTGATGATTACATTGCTAAAGTTGATACAGTTGTAGACGAAAAGCAAAAAGATATTTTAACTGTCTAATAATTAAGTCATCCTCTGGATGGCTTAATTTTATTTCTTTTACTTTCAAGTAACACTATGAAAAAAAATGAAAACAATTCATGTTTAGGTGGAAAAAAGGAAGGATTTGTTATAAAATAATAATATTGAGAAGTTACTTGGAGGAAATTATATGTTATTTAAGAAAAAGAAGTTAAAACTTGAAATAAATAAACTCCCCCAACAT
>DATCKO010000218.1:0-7159 GCA_036562215.1 Haloplasmataceae bacterium
ATTCAACAAAGAGGGATGAATATGTATAAAATTGTGTCTAAGAAAGTTTTAAATGACTATGTAATAAAAATGGAAATAAAAGCACCATTAGTTGCAAAAAAAGCTTTAGCTGGTCAATTTATAATCTTTCGCATAGATGAATTTGGAGAAAGAATTCCTTTAACAATAGCTGATTATGATCGAGATAAAGGGACAGTCACAATCATTTTTCAAATTGTAGGTTATTCTACAAAACTTCTCGCTAGTTTAAACGAAGGTGATGAATTATTTGATTTTGTCGGTCCTTTAGGAGTACCAACTCATTATGAAAATGTAAAAAAAGTTGCGGTAATTGGGGGCGGTGTTGGTTGTGCCATAGCTTATCCACAAGCTAAAGCCTTATTTAATAAAGGTGTCGATGTTGATGTTATTGCTGGATTTCGTAATAAAGATTTAGTAATACTAGAAGAAGAATTTAAAGTCGTATGTAATCGCTTATATATTTGTACTGATGATGGTAGTTATAAAGAAAAAGGGATAGTTACCAATATCTTACAACGTCTTATTGATGAAGGAAATCAATATGACTTAGTAATTGCCATCGGACCTATAGTCATGATGAAATATGTTTCTTTAGTAACTAAACCATATAATATTAAGACAATAGTCAGTTTAAACCCTATCATGATTGATGGTACCGGCATGTGTGGTGGTTGTCGTGTTACTGTTGATGGAAAGATAAAATTTGCTTGTGTTGATGGCCCAGATTTTGATGCGCATGAAGTGGATTTTGATGAGTTAATGATGCGTAATAAATTCTATAAATCCGAAGAAGCTAAACGAATTAATCATGAGTGTCGTTTGGTAAGGGGGAGTATTAATGCCTAACATGTCACTAAAAAAAGTTGCGATGCCCGAACAGGAGCCTAATGTACGAAACAAAAACTTTAATGAAGTTGCTTTAGGATATACTTTTGATATGGCAATTGAAGAGGCAAATCGTTGTATGAATTGTAAGCAAAAACCATGTACATCAGGTTGCCCTGTACAAGTTAATATTCCAAAATTTATTCAACATATAAAATATCAGGAATTAGAAGAAGCTTATCAAACAATTACTGAATCCAATTTATTACCTGCGATTTGCGGTCGTGTATGTCCACAAGAAACACAATGTGAATCCAAATGCCTTCGCGGTCTAAAAGGTGAGCCAGTCGCAATTGGTCGTCTAGAAAGATTTGTTGCTGATTACCATATGGCTAATGAACAAGAAAAAAAAGTACTTCCTCCAACAAATGGACATAAAGTAGCTATCATTGGTTCTGGACCAAGTGGTCTATCTTGTGCATCTGATTTAGCCAAATTAGGTTATAAAGTAACAATCTTTGAAGCCTTTCATGTTCCTGGTGGTGTATTAGTATATGGAATACCAGAATTCCGTTTACCAAAAAAGATTGTCCAAAAAGAAATAGATAATCTGAAAAATCTAGGTGTTGATATAAAAACTAATATGGTTATTGGTAAGACCTTAACAATTGATGATTTACAAGAAATGGGATATGAAGCCTTTTTCGTAGGTACTGGGGCTGGCACACCTAATTTTATGAATATTCCAGGTGAAAACCTTATTGGTGTTTATTCAGCCAATGAATACTTAACCCGTATTAATTTGATGAAAGCCTATTTACCTGAATATGATACCCCTATTCGTAATAGTAAAGTAGTTGCAGTTATTGGTGGAGGTAATGTGGCAATGGATGCAGCTAGAAGTGCTAAACGTCTAGGAACTGATAAAGTTTATATTATCTATCGTCGCTCTTTAGAAGAAATGCCTGCTCGAAAAGAAGAAATCCATCACGCAATGGAAGAAGGCATTATCTTTGAAACGCAAACCAATCCAATCCGCATTATTGGTGATGATAATAATGAAGTAAAAGCAATAGAATGTATCAAAATGGCCTTAGGACAAACTGATGACTCTGGCCGAAGACAGCCAATACCTATTGAAGGTTCTAATTACTTTATTAATGCTGATACTGTTATAATGGCTATCGGTACATCTCCTAATTATTTAATTAGGCAAACGACTCCTGGTATTGAAACCAATAAATGGGGTGGCTTAGTAGTTGATGAAAATATGAAAACGACTCGAGATAGTATTTACGCCGGTGGAGACGCTGTTACTGGTGCAGCAACAGTTATTCTAGCCATGGGTGCAGGTAAAATAGCTGCTAAATCCATCCATGAATATTTACAAAATAGGATTTAAAATATTATATTAAAAAGGAACTTTCTATAGATTATATCTATATTAAGTTCCTTTTTTGAATATAGGAAATTCCTTTACAGTTCCTTTGCTTTATTAACTATTAATTGATCAAGTATTTTAGAAGCATTAATCCATACTTCCCGTTTAGTTTTTAAGTACTCTCTTCCTAAATCAGTAAGACTATAATACTTTCTTTTTGTTTGAATATTACCACCACTTTCTATTCTTTTAAAGCTGTATATAGTGTGGCCTCAGTTAAAATGAACTGTTGATTTGTTATTTTGGCTATTGTACTATTAATCTCATATCCATAGGAGTCCTTATCTTCTAATAAAGATAGTATTATGGTATCGGTATGACCCCTTAGGATATCACCTACAAATTCCATTCTTATCACTCATTCTTCATTTTACTTTTTAGACGGTAATGAATTATTAATGTTAATGTAAATAGAATAAACATAATAATATCATATATTAATATTCTATCATTTAATTTCGTATATGCTAAATAAGTATAGATAATTATACCCCCGATTAACCAACCGTATCCTCCTATAATTAAAGGATATGTTTTACTTTTTATTCTTTTCGTAAAGGTAATCACATTAAAAATAATATTATATATCAAAAAGAAAACTGCTAACAAAACTTCTGTAATATGTTTACTAAAGAAATATTTTAATATGTAGGATATATATAGTTCGTTTTTATAAATTATTATACCAAAATTCAAATCAATATGTTTCAATTTTACCAAAATAAAGAAATTAATAAACATCATTAAGATTAGTATTATGGCTATGAAATCATTAGTTATTATGAATCTTCTTAACTTATTTTTCATATCCTTTCCAAATAGAAACTCCCAACTTTCATGAATTTTGCTTTTTATGTAATTTGTACCTGTTAACAAATAATAATAATTCATTAAGCGTTGATAAATCTTATAAAAAATGATAATTAGAATAGTCAAAAAGATACAGTATAATATCATATAAACAAGAATAAAGGTACCAACATCGGTAAATAAAGCAGCTTCTGGGTCAATTAATACGATACTACTAATTAATCCCATAATCAATGATGTAAAGATAAATGATAAGTTAATGACCCAAAATATAAAGTTGGTTTTAAGATATTTAAATATTTTACTGAGTATTAAATCATGTTTTTCAATATCCATTTCTTCTTTTCGGACATATTGTGAATAAGAATATAAATAATAAGCTGAACAACTATATGTAATAATACTTATCGCAGTTATGATAGTACCAATAATATTACTTAAAAAGAAGATTATTAGACCAAATATGCTCATAATTGTACTACACATTAATAAAATATCGGGTATAGTTGGTTTAAAGCTGTATTCAGATGGTATTTCATTACTATGGTCTTCTGTAAAATCCCCCATGGATTTAATTGCTTCTATATAAGCTTCTTGGGGGTCTTTTCCATTTCTTAAATATTCATGATAGCGATCAAGTAAATTAGCAACTATCTCTTCTTTTAAGTCATCTAAATTTTCTCGTTTATCAAAGCGAAATTGATAATCAACATATTTACGAATTTTATCTTCCATAACAATCCTCCATACCTAATCTGTCAAGGTATTAAAAACATCTTTTAAAAAAAAGAGATGCAATCTCTTTTTTCATTCCCAGGGTAATAATTAAACGCTAGTTATTTTAAATAATTATTCTTAATGTTATAGAAACACTTAGAAGTAGTAAAACAAATAAAATTATAACTATATAAGATAATAATTCTGATTTCATAAAATGATAATCAGGATGGTTTTGTAAGATTTTCAATATGTATTTTCGCTTATTCATACGGGCAAAGACAACTGGAGTCATAAAAACTTTAGTTATTTTAGCTCTACTGTTAATATTAGCATTCTTACTAAGAAGTAACTTAACCATCTCAACATTATTATTATATACAGCTAGATGAAGAGGAGTATATCCTTTACTATCTTTTGTATTAACATCTGCTCCTGCGTTTATTAATATTTCTGCTATCTCATTTTGGTTATACATTACGGCACACAAGAGTGGAGTAATTTTTCGGCTTTGTGTAGCTCTATTAATAACAGCGCCATGTTCAATGAGTAATTGTACCATTTTAGCATTACCTTCTACAATTACTCGATGTAAAGGAGATACTAAGTCATTAGAGCATAAATTAACATCTGCGCCTAAATTTATAAGTAATTCCACAACATCCCAATGTTTTCTAACTATGGCATTGTGTAGTGGGGTTATGCCATTACTTGATAAGGCATTGATATAAGCACCATTATTAATTAAAAACTTCGTTACTTCCGCATTGCCTATATAAGCTGCTTCATGAAGTGGAGTTGCCTTATTATCATCAGCAAAGGCATTTATATCAGCTCCATTAGATAGAAGTATATTCATTATTTTGGTATTACCAGTGAAAACAGCAATATAAAATGGGGTTAGAAATTGTTTGGTTTTTACATTAATTTTAGCACCTTTTTCAATTAATAATGTTATCATATCTATATTTTGTTGTTCTACCGCAATATGTAAAGGACTAACTAATTCATTATTGGTAATATTGATATCTGCACCATAATCGATTAATAATTGTGCTAACTCTAATGAATTAATAATCACAGCATCATGAAAAGGAGTTGTCCCTTTGATATTTTTTTCATTCACGGATAACCCGTCAGCAATAAATAACTTAGTGAGTTCTATATGATTTCCATATACAGCTACATGTAGAGGTGTTAAACCATATTCATCTTTAACATTAGGACTTAATCCTAATTTTTTAAAATAATAATAGGTTTTTATCGCATTATTGGAAGCTACCCAAAAATATATATTTTTATTCTTAGTTATATTGGAATTACATTTTACTAAAAAATCGATAATTTCCACATTATCATTGCGTATTGAAAGTGCGAGTGGTGTATCTCCTGTTCTATTTTTAACATCTGTCATTGCCTGAACAGATGTAAGAAGTTTAACCATCTCGAAATTTTGATTATAACAAGCAATATGCAGTGGTGTATTACCATAAATATCTTTACAATTGACATTAGCATTATGAGCTATTAATACTTTAGCACAATCATTAGCATTTTGATATAGGGCAATATGTAACGGTGATTTATTCTCATCACTTAAATCATTGACATTTAAACCTAAATCTAATAAGAATAATAATATTTTATGTGCATTATGATAACTAGCAAGATGTAAAATACCTTCATAATAATAATTACGTACATTGATATTTAATTCTTCATTGGTATAAAAAGCTTTAATAATTTGCACATTATCATCTAAAATTGCTTGCCAAATAACATCTTCATTTGCTTTCTCGATGTTTGGTTTAAATTGTAATTCTTTAAAAAAAGCCATTCCTAAATCAGTTAAACTAATTATGATATCTTCTAATTTCTCTTCTTTCTTTTGCTCTTCAATAGGGAAATTTTGAACATTATTTCTTAAAGCCTTAATAATTTCGTTTAAATATGGGTTGTTAGTCTCTTGTGGTAACTCTTGTAAAAAGAAAGATGCATATTTGGGATTTATTAAATCAATAAGTTTAATTATTTGTGAAAATGAATATTGTGCTTTTTGGGTAATTTTATCTAAATAATCCTTTAATATTAATTCTTCATTATATCGAGTAATAGATAAAGGATCGATTAATACAATTGTTCGTAAAGTATTGAACAACTCTAAGCCTTTTTTATTTACGATTTTTTGTTTTAGTAATTGTCTTAAACTTAACTTTTCCAAGAATATGACCCCCAGAATTGGATTATATTACCATTATACCATAACATTATTGTTTTCGTAAAAAATAGTATTAATTATTGAAACCCCTTTTAGTAAATGATATGATACTAGTAGGAGGGATAAAATGAGAAAAATGGGTTTTTCCACAAAAGCAATACATATAGGCCATGATCATAATCTACATGGTACACTAGCGACACCAATTTATCAAACATCTACATTTATCTTTGATAACGCTGAACAAGGTGGTAGAAGATTTAGTCTAGAGGAAGAAGGATATATTTATACCCGTTTAGGAAATCCGACCACAAAGGTGTTAGAAGATAAATTAGCTGCCTTAGAAAATGCCGATGGATGTATCGCTACATCATCTGGTATGGGAGCAATTACAACTGCCTTATGGACTGTTTTAAAACAAGGAGACCATATCGTAAGTGATAATAATTTATACGGTTGTACCTTTGCTTACTTCACACATGGTTTAACAAAATTTGGTATCGAAGTGACCTTAGTTGATGCTAGTGATCCAGAAAATGTTAGAAAAGCTATAAAACCAAATACGAAATTAATTTATTGTGAATCACCAACTAATCCTTCTTTAAAATTAGTTGATATTAAAGCCATGGGAGAAATCGCGAAAGAAGCTAAAGTTCTTCTTATGGTTGACAATACTTTTGCTACACCATATTTAACTAGACCAATGGATTTAGGTGCTGATATTGTCATTCATTCTGGTACAAAATATTTAAACGGTCATGGAGATGTCATCTGTGGTTTTATTTGTGCAAAAAAAGAGTTACTTAATGATTTACGTTTTGTAGGTTTAAAAGATATGACTGGTAGTGTAATGAGTCCATTTGATTCCTACTTAGTACAAAGAGGTATGAAAACCTTAGGACTAAGAATGGAAAAACATTGTCAAAATGCACAAAAGGTAGCGGAGTTTTTAGAAAATCATCCTAAAATTAAACGTGTATACTATCCAGGTTTAAAATCACATCCTCAATATGAACTAGCACAAAGACAAATGAAATTACCTGGGGCAATTATTTCCTTTGAACTTAAAGGGGGCTTAGAGGAAGGTAAGAAACTAATTAATACTACCAAACTATGTAAACTTGCTG
>DATCKO010000001.1:0-3980 GCA_036562215.1 Haloplasmataceae bacterium
AAATAGCGGAGATTAAAAAATTAATAGAAAATAATAATAAAAATCAGTTTATAAAATGATAAACTGATTATTTATTTATTAACGGTATCCAAAAATTACATTGAGGACATAAATCATCTCTAAGATATGACTTTCTTTGGATACGATTATATACAAGACTCTTACATTTCGGACAATAGATATTAAAATCTTCAGTTGGAACATTACCTAAATAAACATAATTTAAATACTTTTGAGCCACCTTTTTAGCTTCTCCCATCAGAGTAATACTAGTAGGTGCATTACTTAAAAGATAATTAGGAAAATATCTTGTTAGATGTAAAGGAATATTTTTGTCTAAATCGCTTAAGAATTTTGCGATTAATTCAATATTACATAGAGAATCATTTAAATTAGTAACCATTAAGGTAGTAACTTCTATATGACATTTATTATAAGCCATCTTAATAGTATCTAAAACTGGTTTCATACTTGCTTTACATATTTTTTGATAAAAGGTATCTTCAAAAGATTTTAAATCAATATTCATACTATCAATATAAGGAAGTAATTTTTCTAAAGGTTCTTGATTAACATAACCATTAGTTACTAAGACAACCTTTTTATGAGGTAATTTATCTTTAACAGATCTTACAACATCATATATAAATTCATACCACATAAAGGGTTCATTATAGGTAAACGCGATGCCAATATTATCATCTAGTTTTTCTAATAATCGAACTATATAAGATATATCAATATCCTCTGTTGGGGCTATTTTTTGAGAAATAGAGTAATTTTGACAATAGGAACATTTCATATTACATCCAAAGCTTCCTAAGGATAAAATCATTTTACCGGGGAAAAAATGAAATAAAGGTTTCTTTTCAATAGGATCAAGAGCAATCGATGATACCTTTCCATAATTAGTTAACACTAATCTTTGATTGATATTTTTACGTGTTAAACATCTACCATGTTTACTCTCTGGTATTATACAGTAATGTGGACATAACTTACATTTCAAACTTTTATCATCATATACTTCCCAAAATGAAGCTTCTATCAAATATTCCTTTCACCTTCAATATGTCTTTCCACGGAAAACTTTTCAATATCATAATGCGTATTAGGATTAATTCCTGCTTTTTGACAGGCAATTTTTAACTGTTCTTGAACAGTATTTACTCCCTCTAAATCAGGTAATAACAGCCCCCGTTTATTTCCCTGTGAAACTATCACACCATATACTTTAGGGTCAAGATTTTCCTTATTAGCTTTCATTGGTTCACTTAAAACATCCACTGATATATCAATATCGATTAACTCCTTTACATCAAGTGGAGGAAAACGGGGATCTCTAAATGCTGCTTCTATCGCATTAGTAATAATTTCTTGAGCTATGGATTTCGTAGTTGGTAAAAAGGTCCCGATACATCCTCTCAAACTACCACATTTATATAATGATACAAATACTCCCCTACGAAGATTGATTAATTCTTCTGGTAAACCATTAGGTACTTCCATCAATTTCTTATTTTCAAAATAATACTCAATACTTTGTCTTGCTAGTTTTACATAATGATCAGAACGGGCTATTTTTTCATGTAATTGCTCATAAAGTTTATCACGTATAGTAAGAATTAAATTTTTATTATTAAGGCGTTGAAATGACATAACACCATAACCAACACCAAAAGTTCCTTCATAAGAAAGTAAAGTTCCTCTATACTCTCCCATAGCCCCCGTCAAAATAATTATCGAACGATATCCACATTCACCTGCTTCTTCTACATCCTTTTTATTCATATTAAATATTTCAATAGTCTTTCCATTTTCTAAATAATGAAGAATTTGCTCATCAAAAATCTTCCCTTTAGGTGAATATGAATAAGGACCATCAACACTTAATCGATGTGATAAATCACCACTAGCAATAATGACACACTTACGCCCAATACTATTAATTGCTTTTTGGATAATATAACCAAATTGATATAGTTCTAATAAAGTAAGAAAACCATAGGTAATATGGACTATTTTATAATCCTTATAATATTGATTTATATAATATAAAGGTATAATACAACCATGATCTAATTCTAATTTTCTATTGTAATGTTCTAATAGTTCTTTAGTCGTTCCTACTGTTTGAATTTTCTCTTCTTTAGAAAATTCCATAATCTTATTTGTTAATTCTAAATCAATATCAAAATGCATATTAACTTCATAAGCATTAAACCGACCTAAATCACCATAAATACTTGATTCTTTACATAAAGCAATCGCATCACTAAAAATTGGTCCATGTGAAGTAATAATCACAATAGTATCCGGTTTTAGATTACTAATCTCTTGACCAATTTTTTTACAAGCATTTATAGTATTTTGAATTTTTCTTTCTTCTCCTTTTCCTACTTCAGGTATCATAATTGGTGGATGAGGCATTAAATAGTATCCTAAACTATAATCCATTTTATCACCTCAATTCTCAAATATAAAATTATATTTATATTATAGCACATTTTATCTTAAATTTCTATTCATACTTACAATATTATTAATAATAAATGAAACTTCTCACATTATAAGAAGTTTCTTATTTTTATATTCTAAAAATCTGCCATTTTGTGCCACGATACCGTAAGATAAAGAATATAGTACGTACTAACCAATCACAATACATCGCAAACCATACACCTAATACTCCCATTTTAAGGTATTTTCCAAATATAAAACCTAAACCCATCCGGAATATCCACATAGAAGAAATACTTACTATCATGGCATATTTTACATCATTTGAAGCGCGTAAGGTATTTGGTAAGGTAAAGGCTAAAGGCCATAGTAAAACACCAAAAAGACAATGGGAGATAATTATTTCACTAGCTAAAGTTTTAGTAACCGATGATAAGTTATAAATATCAAGAATAATTGGTAATCCTAAAAATATTATTAAGTTAATCAAAATCATAAATAAGTAAGCAATTTTCATTAATTTCTTAGTATAATACCTTACTTGTTCATAATCTCTAGCTCCCACACATTGACTTACAACTGATACTAAAGCTAAACCAATAGCTGAGGCTGGTAAAATACCAAATGATGATACAACATTACCAACAGCATTAGCAGTAATTGATGCTGTACCAAAACTAGTTATTAAGCTAAGTAATAAAATTTTCCCTAGTTGAAAGACACTGTTTTCTAGACCATTTGGTACACCAATATGTAAAATATTAAGTACCATGAATTTATTAAGTTTCAATGAAATTGGTCTTGTTATATGAATTATATGCCTTTTATTAAACAAAAGGATTAAAATGACGATTGAAGCTAAGGCTCTAGAGAAAAGAGTAGGAATGGCAGCACCAGCCACCCCCAATTTAAACCCATATATCAATACTGCGTTCCCAAAAGCATTAATAAGATTCATAATCACCGATATAATCATTGTAACTTTTGAATTACCCATAGCACGAAACAGTGCTGCACATGAGTTATACAAAGCTATAAAGGGAATACTTGCTAGAACAATATTCATATAAGTTCTACTATATGCTTCGACATCTTCTTCAATATTACCAAAAACTACATTTAAGATAAATTCATTACCGACATATAATAAAGCCATTACAATCAAGGAAATAATACTAACCAATATAATCAATTGATTTGCGGCAAAACGAGCTTGTTTGTGATCTTTTTGGCCTAAATATTGACCAGCTACTACAGCACCACCTGTCGCTAAAGCAGCAAAAATATTAATAATTAGAATATTAATATTATCCACTAATGATACTGCAGAAACGGCACTTTCACCGACACTAGCTACCATTATCGAATCTGCTAACCCCACCGAAATAGCCAAAAACTGTTCTATGACTAAAGGTATAATTAATTTCAGAAGATCTTTATTAGTAAAGAGGTATTTTCTACCTATTGCCATGTCCATAACATTAATCCTTTCCAAAATTTAATCCAAATAATAATAATTT
>DATCKO010000205.1:0-5398 GCA_036562215.1 Haloplasmataceae bacterium
ATATATATATGTATAACTTTTTTTACTTTCTTTGTCATTAGGATCAATAACAGTAAGCATAAATTGCTTTTTCGCGACATTACCACTCGAGTCAGTTACGGTTATCGTAATTTGATATGTTCCCTTTTTATTTGTATCATAGTTTCCCGATATCACAACTTTATCGATGATGTTTTGATCATAATTATCAGTAATCGTTATTCCAGAAAGTAAAAATGCTTCATCAATATTTTGATTTAAGGATACCGTTTTATCTTTAACTCCACTAATAACTGGTTTTGTAGTATCAACTATATGCAGCTTTGTAATTTCATAAGCTATGTTACCACTAGAGTCAGAAACAATGTAAGTAATACTATAGGTTCCTAATAATGCATTATTAACTTCACTAAAATCAACATCAATAGTAATATCATCATCATAATTATCCTGGACCTTAATATTTTTTATTAAAATCTCTTTTGTGAGATTAGTAAAAACTTCAAAAGTAAGTTCTTCAACACCGATAATTAATGGAGCTATATCATCGTAGACATAAACAAAAACTACTTTCTCAACATAATTGCCACTCGAATCAAGAACAGAAAAAACAATGGGATAAATACCAACTTTTTGTAAATCTACATATTTGTCATAGACATTGATTTTATCAGTAATATTACCATCAGTAAGATCAACACACTCAATGTTTTCTAAAAAATCATATTCCTTGGTACCAACAGGTATGTGAATGTTATTAACATTGTTAAAAACTGGTACATCATTATCTTTTACAATTACTTCTACGATTTTTTTTGTGATATTTCCACTTGAATCTAAAACCATATATAGTACTTGATATTTACCAGCTTTAGATGTATTAACAAGATGATAATCAACTAAAACATAATCAAGAGTTATATTATCATAATTATCTCTAACAACTACTCCATTTAAGAAAAATTCTCGATTGATCTCCTCATTTAAGAGAATAGTGATATTATTAGGTATTATTAATTCCGGTTTTTCATTGTCTATAATATGGACAAAAATGGTCACTATTTCCTTATTTCCTGCTTCATCAATCGCTATGTAATCTACTGGGTAACTTCCAACCTTATCTATAACTAAATTTTCCAAATCTAACCCCTTAGTAACATTTCCTTGACTATTATCAGTGACAATAATATCTTTCCAAAAAAACTCTTCATTGATATCACTATGAACTGATATCGTTAAATCTTTACAATTAGCTATTTCTGGTTTAGTCGTATCTTGAACTATAACTTTTATACTTTTTACAGTTTCATTTCCTTGAGAATCTTTTAGATAATACTCCACTTGATATTCACCAATCTTAGTAATATCTACTTTACTGTTATCAATAATAATATTTTCTGTGATATCTTTTTTAGTATAAAAATCATATGCTGATATCCCTTCTATAAAATTGGGGAGTGAACTATTAATTTCTATTTGGAAATCATGTAACCCAGAAATAACTGGTATATCTTCTAAAACATGAAGATAAACAACTTTAGTTGTTAATTCCACATAAATATATATAGGATAATCACCTACAGTGTTAAAATTTACATATTTATAATTGACTTCCACATAATCATTATCAACAATAATACCACAGGAATCCCTTACTGTTATGTATTTTTTCAAATCAGGTATTTCTTGACCAATTTCATAATAAAAGTCATCTAATGTATCGATTACATAGTTTCCATTATGAGTACATTCACTTGATTTAGCGTTAGCATTAATATAATGAAAACTAAAATAAATAACTGCTAGCATACAGATGAACTTTTTCATTTTATCACCCTTTATAATTTTAACTTAATTATAATTTATATTTTTGGGGTGATGTTAAAAACGAAAATATCTTACATTTATTTTAAAAAGTGTTAGTTATTTTCTTGAATAATCTAACATTTTTCTAAGGCTTTTTTAGTTTCCTTTGTCAGATTAATTAGATAATCGAAAAAAAAGAACTGATTTCAGTTCTTTTCATGATTATAGTAAATATCACTTACCATACGAAAATCGGTTCTAGGTGATAAAGATATGTCAATTACCTTTGGGCCATCAGGAAGTGCTGAACGCTTAAACTGTTGCGAAAAAAAGCGTTTAAAAAAGTTTCTTAAATAATTCTCTATATCTTCTTTGTTTAGTTCTAAAAAGGTTTTTTCTAATAGATATGCGATTCTATTTTCATCATCACCACAAACTAGAAAACGATACAAAATAAAATCGTTTACTTCATACTTGCCAATAATATCTTCTGTTTTTTGATTCTTACTTGATAGTTCAGGTGATATTGGTGTATCAAGTATATCCATTAATGTAGAGTAAATATTTTGATTATCTTTATACTCATATAAAGCAAAACATCTTACCATAAACTTAACTAATGTTTTAGGTAAACCACTATTGATACTATAATTAGACATCTGATCACCATTATATGTACACCAGCCTAGAGCTAACTCTGACATATCACCAGTACCTAAAACAAATCCATTTAACTGATTAGCTTTATTAAATAAGAGACTTGTTCTTATTCGAGCTTGGGTATTTTCATAAGTAATATCTTTAGAATTAGGATCATGTTTTAGTAAATCCAAGTACTTTTCAGTTAGATTAGTAATATCAATGATTTCATAAGTCAAATTAAGTTCTTTTGCTAGATTAAAGGCATTATTTAATGTTCTATCACTTGTACCTGGTCCAGGCATAATTAAAAGATGAATTCCATTTTTATCTTTATCTAAAAAAGTAAAAGTTTGTTTTAAAACTAATAAAGCTAAAGTAGAATCCAATCCCCCTGATAATCCTAATAATACCTTAGTAGGATTAAGATGGATAATCCTTCGCGCTAAAGCCGCAACCTGGATATTAAGAATTTTTCGAAAAGCTTTTTCTTCATCAGTTTGTGGTACAAAAGGAGTTTTCGATAATGACTTACATAATACAAAATTTTCATCTCTAAACTGACAATTAATAGTTGTTGTATAGGCTCTATTTTTATATAACCGTAATGATTCCCTAATTGTTGTATTCTTACACTGTAAATACTTAATTAGTCCTAAATCAATATCACCAATTATAGTTGTAGTTTCTTTGTTAAATAAAGATGATTCATTTACGATTCTACCATTTTCTAATATTAAACAGTGATTGGAAAAAGTGGTATCTTGACTAGACTCATAAAGATTTGATGAACAGTAAACATAAGCACAATTATGTCTTTTCGTAAATCCTTTTAATACATATCTTCGTACTTCATCTTTATTTAATATCTCGTTACTACTAGAAACATTAAAGATTATTTCTGCACCACTCATTACTAAAAAAGATGAAGGTGGAATAGGTGCCCACATATCTTCACAAATCTCTACACCAAATTTTACATCTTTACTTTCTTCATAAAATAATTGATTACCAAATTTAGTATTAAAATCAATAACATCAATTATGTCATTTTGCAATACTACTCCAGATGCAAAGTGCCTTGATTCATAAAACTCATCACGATTTGGTAAATAGGTTTTCGGAACAATACCTAAAACCTTATCTCCTTTAATAACATAAGCACAGTTATATAAGTCATTATTATATAGGTATATAGAACCAAAGATAATGATCCCTTTAAAGGTATTATGTTCTAGAAAATAATTAATGGCATCTTTGTTTTCTTTATGCAAATAACTTTGAAAAAACAAATCTCCACAAGAATATCCTGTAATCGTAAGTTCTGGAAATAAAATAAAATGTGGATCTTGTTTTTTTACATTTTCAATTTCTTTCAACATATATTTAACATTTTTTAGGGGGTTTCCTATTTCCAATGTTGGTGCAATCGCTGCAACCTTAATAAAATAATTATTATGCATTTTCATCACCTCGACCATACAAATGATATTTGTATATATATTCATTTACTTCTTTTAAGACAATCTCATCTTTATGTAATATGCGATAATCACTAGCTTGAACATCAGTTTCCTTAAAGTCATCTTCAACAATAAAAGATGTCAGATATTTATTCAATAACTCATTTTGATTAATAAAATTCTTAACATCTAAATTGTTACGCTTTAACACAATAAAATGATAATCTTTAAGTAATCTTTCGTAATTAATCCATGTAGTTATAGTTACTAAATTATCTGCACCTATAACATAATAAATCATTTCACTTTTATACAGGGCTTGAAAATGGTCTAAAGTTGTAATGGTACCTTTATATACTTCTTGGTTTTCAAAATCAGAAACATAAGCATTAGGTAATTTTTTTGCGACTATTTTTAACATCTCATAACGATGATAAAAGGGTATTAAATTATCTTTATTATAGTTATTTCCTACAGGAATAAAAATAAAAGCTTTAGGATGATATTTAGAAATCAAATGAGCACTTATTTCATAATGAGCTACAGTCGGTGGATTAAAACTTCCGCCATATAAGATTATCATAAAATCACCACTATATTTTAATACGTAAGCTAATATCTAAGGATTGATAAGAATGTGTCAGAGCTCCAACTGAAATAATATCAACACCACATTTCGCTACACTTTCTACTCGGTCTAAACTCATGTTACCACTTGCTTCTAATAAAGCCTGTTTGTTGGTTATATTTACTGCTTCTTTCATATCCTCTAAGCTCATATTATCAAGCATTATAATATCTGCTTGGGCTTTTAAGGCTTCCTTAAGCATGTCTAAATTTTCCACTTCTACTTCGATTTTAGTTGTATGCGGAATCTTCTTTCTAATACTACTTATCGCATTATAGACACCACCACAAAAAGCTATATGATTATCTTTAATCAATACACTATCTGATAAATTATAGCGGTGATTATATCCGCCACCAATTCTTACTGCTTCTTTCTCGAAGATCCTAAAGTTAGGCGTTGTTTTTCTTGTATCAACAATTTTGGCATTAGTCCCTTTAACTTTATCGACAAAAGCTTTTGTAAGAGTTGCTATTCCCGACATTCTTTGCATAATATTAAGAGCTAACCTTTCCCCTTTTAGTATGGATTTTGCATTGCCTATTATTTCTAAAATAATGTCACCCTTATGTACTTCTTCAGCATCATTTTTATATACGATGAATTCTATTGTTTTATCAATTATCATGAATACTTGTTTAAAATACTTAAGACCAGCTAAAATACCATTTTCTTTTGCATAAAGAAAACCCTTAATTATACTATCATCAGGTATTAAGTTATCTGTTGTGATATCGCCATAAGGCATATCTTCTATTAAAGCTTGTTCAATTAGTTGTTTTGTCAAAATTTCTCTCATAACTCACCTCTTAATCAATTCGATAATGACAGCCTACACTTTCTTTTCGCTCTATAGCAGCGTTAATAATAAGTAGTGCTACTG
>DATCKO010000004.1:0-2045 GCA_036562215.1 Haloplasmataceae bacterium
GAATTATTAAAATCGTATTTAGATAATTAGAGGGGTGATTATGAAACTTGCTAGCGAAATTATAAAATGGGGCGTAATTAAGCCCTTTTTTGATAATCATTACAAATTTAACAGCATAGACATTGAAACGGTCAATAACGAAATGTTTATTTTTGGTTATATACTGGACAATAAATATTGTTATAGTGAGAGCGATTTCTATGATGTTTTTCATCAGTTATTAATAGAAAGTATTAGAAACAAAAAAGATATTTTAACTTGGAGTAGATACGATAATACGCATATTCTCAAAATGTTACTTTCAAAAATTAAGAATGAAGAGGAAATATATAAAATACTGCGTAGAGTTGGTAAAGTATCACCTGTTTATTGTTACAAATACAAAAATTATGATATTGTTTTAAACGATATAATCAAAGATAGTTTTATATTTACTATTAGCGACCAGAGAAATAAACCTAGAAGAGTAACGATTTATAACCTAAAAAATCTATATCAGGACGGACTAGAAAAAGTTGCGAAAAATTATGGGTTAGATTATTACTCAAAATTAGGCGTAGAATATCATATTATTGATAAGGAAAGATATTATAACGATAATGAATATAAGCGTATGGTTTTACTGTCTAATGAATTAGATAATCGAGTTATAATAGATATCGCAAAAATCATGCTGGAAAACTTTAAACAATTTGCCGGGGTATATCCTAAAACAATCTTTACTAATGGAAGTATAGCAAGAAGTTACTTGTTAGCATATAAGGAAATTAGAGTAAAAGATTTACAATTTAAAAGTTTATTTCGTAAAAGTGTATATTTTAATGAGTTATTAGATTATTCCATGCGTGCTTATCATGGTGGAAAAATAGAAAGTTATGTTTTAGGTTATATTAAAAAGGCAAAAATAATTGACATAACAAGTGCCTATCCGTATGCATTAAGCAATTTGCCAAAGTTAACAAATAAGGTACAATATCACCTCGGCACGACATTATTAAATAACTTTTATTATGCTTTTATTAGATGTGATATTATTATTAAAGACGAAAACTTTATCCATCCAGTGATAGTTAAAAATCCGATTAATCAGGCGAATATATCACCATTTGGATACATAGAAAATGTTATAATAACAAAAATTGAATACGACTATTTGATAGAAAACGGTATTGAAGTAATAGTTAAAGATTATTATGGTATAGAGCATATTAATAATGTTTACCCTTATAAAAATTTAGTCAATCATCTATTTGAAAATCGAATGAAATACCGTAAAACTAATATATCAGTTAGCGATATGTTTAAAACTATCATTAATTCGCTTTATGGTATAACCTTTGAATTAACCGATATATATGAAGAAAAAGGAGATGAAATTATATGGAAAGGCTACAGAGCAGGTGATTTTTTTAATCCTGTTGTTGCGAGTTATATAACCGCATTTATCAGGACTTATTTAAGCGAAGTAAGTTATAATATAATAAAAAATGGTGGTGAGGTATATCTTAATATGACCGATAGTATAATTTACAATGGCGATATTACTTTGGATGTATTCAGCGACAAAAAAGTTTTGGGCAAATTTGAAATGCCTACAGAAATAAGAGATATTATTATTCTAGGGGCGGGGCGATATGAATATAAAGAAGAATTTACCAACAAATATATAATAAAAAATCGTGGATTTAGTATAACAAGGAAAGACAGAAGTTTTTATAGTAATTTTAATTTAAAAGGCGAATTTAGAATTAAAACAAGAGAATTTGTTAGTAGTTTTAAAGCGACTACTAAAAAATTTAGTTTTAGAAACATGGGTCACTTGTTAGATAGTGATTATGTTATTAATCCTTTTAATTTGGGCGGAAAAAGAGTTGTAGAAAATTATAACGTTGATTTGAGGAAAGAATATACTAGGACAAGACCCATAAAACTAGAAAAAGGGGTAATTTAAAAAATAAAAGAGGTAATAAAATTACCTCTCTTTTACTTTTAGCGACTGTGAAAACCTCCACCGCCTCCACCGCCGCTACCGCCTGATGAAATAC
>DATCKO010000010.1:0-3885 GCA_036562215.1 Haloplasmataceae bacterium
ATGAAGAAAGTATCAATAAATATAATGATTTATTATTAACCTATCAAGAAATGGATGGTTTTACTTATGAATATAAGATTGAAACCATGCTTAATAAATTTGGTTTTAGTGGTTATTATCATCATCAAGTAAATAATCTAAGTGGCGGAGAAAGAACAAGACTTTTTTTAGTTAAATTACTCTTAAGCGAACCAGATATATTAATATTAGATGAACCCACAAATAATTTAGATATTGAAACAGTAGAATTTTTAGAAAGCTATTTAAAAACTTATAAAAATGCTTTAATTATTGTATCTCATGATCGTTATTTTATCAATCAAGTGGCGACTAAAATCTATGAAATTGAATTTCATAAAGGTTATGAGTATAAAGGTAATTATGATCAATATCTTATGCAAAAAGAACAAAAATATGAAAAAGCGCAAAAAGAGTACAACATTCAACAAAAACTCATTGCTAAGGAACAAGAATTTATTAATAAAAATATTGTAAGAGCCACTACTACTAAAAGAGCACAATCACGTCGTAAAAAATTAGCCAAATTAGAGATATTAGAAAAGCCACAAATAGATCAAAAAAGTATAAAAGTAAATTTCCACTTCACAAAGGGAACAGGTAACATCGTTTTAGAAGTAAATAATCTCGCTATTGGTTATGATCATCCTTTTATAAAAGAGATTAGTTTCTTAATTAAAAAAAGGGAAAAAGTAGCACTAATTGGTCCTAATGGTATGGGTAAATCTACTCTCTTAAAGACCATTAATCAAACTATACCACCACTTGCTGGTAATATAAAATATGGTAGTGGAGTAAACATTGCATATTTTGATCAAGACTTATCATTACTTAATTCTCATAAAACTGTCATTGATGAAATCTGGGATGAACATCGAACCATGTTAGAAAAAGATGTCCGAAATTTGTTAGGTTCTTTCTTATTTAGCGATGATGATGTCTATAAAAAGGTCGGTGATTTATCAGGTGGTGAAAAAGTTCGCTTAGCATTAGCGAAATTGACACTGAAAAAAGCGAACTTCTTAATACTTGATGAAGTAACCAATCATCTAGATATCAATAGTCGAGAAGTATTAGAAGAAGCCTTAATGCATTTTGATGGTACTATTCTTTTTGTATCCCATGACCGCTTTTTTATCAATAAAATTGCCACAAAAATCATAGAAATTACAAAAGAAAAGATTTATGACTACTTTGGTGATTATAATTATTATTTAGAAAAGCACCAAAAATTATTTGATATTAAAAAAGGAGAAGAAAAAGTCAATGACTATGAAATGCAAAAAAAGCAAAAGAGTATGCAACGTAAACAAGAAAAGCAAATTGCGGTTTTAGAAGAAAAAATAACCCAAATCGAAGAAGAAGTAAAAGCCTTAAAAGCCTATCAACTTACCGAAGAAGTATATACTAATTATCAAAAAGCCCAAGATGTTCATAATGAAATTACACAAAAAGAAATGTTACTAGAAGAGTTATTAGAAGAATGGGAAAAGTTACATGAACAACAAAACCCATAGAAAATCTATGGGTTTTTATTTTACTCTTCTTTATCCATATCATCGAATAAACTTAATTGTTCCGATAAATTTTTATATGGAACCCTAGCTGATGGTACCACACCTTTAGAATCCTTAAGATGTGCATCTTGGTCATCAAAATAGATATCAGCATTAAATGCTTTTAAAATCTTAGCTTTTCCTACACCACCTAAGAAAAAGACTTCATCAATCTTAATATCCCATGCTTGTAAAGTTCGGATGACTCTTTCGTGAGCAGGAGATGATCTTGCAGTAACTAAAGCGGTACGAATTGGCATCTTATCAGGTGGAAATTCTTTTTGAATACGCGCAATTGATTTCAAAAACTTAGCAAATGGTCCTTCAGGCAGTGGTTTTAAAGCATTCATTTTTTCATGTTTGGCAAAGGCTTCTAAACCTTCTTTTTGATAAATCCGCTCTGATTCATCAGAAAACAAAACCGCATCTCCATCAAAAGCAATTTTAATCTGTGTATTTGAATCACTATCATTATTAGTACAATTATTATTATACTCATAATTATAGATTAATCCTGCAGCTATATTACCATTAATCGCATCTTGAACATCTTTATCATTGGTCGATAAAAATAAATTAACATTAAAAGCCTCAGCATATGGTGCTATTGGTGTACCAGAAGTTAATACAGCCCGGGAAATATCTAGTTTATAATGTTCAATGGAATTAAAGAAACGTAAACTAGAGTTGGTATTATTACGACTCATTATGATAACTTCAACAAAACGTTTATTAGGAATTAGTTCATTAAGTCTTAATAAATTTTTGACTAATTTAAAACCTGGACCTGGTTTTAAAATATCCTTTTCATGTTCCATTTGGTATTTAATATAAGCATCTAACCCTTGCGTATCAAAGATTTTCTGTTCATTCGTTAAATCAAATAAAGCACTTGATGAAATACCTACCACTAAAAAATCTGATAAATCATAAGGCATCTTATCACCCCATTTATGATAATACCATTATACTTAAAAAAGCTTCTAAATTCAAGTTATTCATATGTTCCATACACAATTATCTCTTTATTACTCATTAATATTTGCCCTTTAGCGATTACACTATCTAATTCATATTCATCATCAAGTAATAAAATGTCAGCATCTTTACCAATATCGATATAACCTTTAAATGTTAAGTTTAAAGCACTACTCACATTAGATGTCCCAAAAGGAAGACACTCTTCTAAATTATATCCTTTCCTTACTAAATATTGTATGGTTTTTAGTATTCCATCACAACTTTGCACACCATATTTTTCTATGTTACCATATTTATCATATTTAGAAAAGCTGCCATTTCCATCAGAACTAAAAGTCACATGAGAATATAAAGAAGTATCAATACATGTTAAATGAGTCATTAATTCATCATAGTTCTTTCCAACGGTAATATCGATATAGCCACCTAAAGATAAGAACTTAAGACTATCAGAAAACAACTTCTCACATCGTGTAACATGTGTAGGTCGAAAATGATGAATTGGTATACTAGTTTCCTTTAATATAGATAATATCATTTCTAAACCTTTTTTGTCATCACCCATGTGTAGTGTTATAATACCTACTTTATTACCTAACATACTAGCTATACGAACATCTGATGCTAGTTTTTTAAGTTCTGTGGAAGTAATATGTGGTTCTCGATGATCAGATAAGGCTAGTTTCACACCGATGATTTCTTCAATAAAAGCAATATCTTTCATTACTGAACCAGTAATGGTTAAAGATGGATAATGATAACTACCAGTTAAGCAATAAGCACTTATTCCCTCCATTTTTAAAGCCTTAGCTTTCGCAAGTAAGCGTTCCACACTTTGGGTAATGGAATCTGTACCTAATAACCCTACTACTGTTGTAATTCCACCTTTAATTAAATCACTTAGTCCAACTTCCTTAGTTCGTGTAGAAAATCCTCCCTCTCCACCACCACCGCTTATGTGGATATGTTGATCAATTATCCCAGGAATCGCAATAAATCCAGATTTATTTATAATACAATCACAAGGAAAATCAATATTAGGTGCTATTTTAACGATTTTTTCTCCACAAATTAAGATATCATTTTTACCAATATATCTAGGATTGTAGATTTCTACATTCTTTATTAGTTTAAACATTCTTCACACTCGCTTTTTAAATAACTATTTAATTTCAATAATATCATATCACAAGATAATTATCTTTAACATATGATATTTTAGTCATAATAAATGGTGATACTATGAATGAAGAAATACCAGATATTAAAAACCTTTGTTCCTTTTTATTAATTTTTTCACCTGAAGAATTAGTTGTTTTTTCAAGTATCT
>DATCKO010000012.1:0-2252 GCA_036562215.1 Haloplasmataceae bacterium
TATGGTGGTTCGGGGCAGAATCGAACTGCCGACACAAGGATTTTCAGTCCTTTGCTCTACCGACTGAGCTACCGAACCATAATGACAAACATATCATATCATAAAAAAAAGTCCTAGTCTAGGACTAATTTACTTAAATTGGTTGCGGGGGTAGGATTTGAACCTACGACCTCCGGGTTATGAGCCCGACGAGCCACCAGACTGCTCCACCCCGCGATCACACTTATAAGTATACCACAAAAATTATTTTTTTCAACTATTTATCACAAATTTCTATAATTTGGAAAGAATTAATAGGATTATTAATCCTGGTATACGTAAAAAACCTACAATAATAATGGTAATGATATTTATGGGAATAAAAATATGTAAATCAACACCAAAAAAGTTTACTATATATAAAACAATTATCCCTATAAGAATATTTTTTAGAATCCACTTAATATTTCTTAACATACACTATCACCTATAGATAATGTATGCTAATTTTCTTTATATAATACATTTTTTACCTTATTATTTTAATTCTCTTCGTCCTTCTAAAGCCTTTAGTAAAGTTACTTCATCTGCATATTCTAATCCACCACCAACAGGTAACCCTCTTGCTATACGTGTAACCTTTATATCTGTTTTTTCAAGGAGTTTGGCGATATACATCGCTGTTGATTCACCTTCAATAGTTGTATTAGTGGCTAATATAACTTCCTTTATTTCTTCATTTTTTAATCGTTCTAATAAAGAGGCAATATTAATATCTTGTGGTCCAATACCATTTATTGGGGAAATTACTCCATTTAAAACATGATACACACCTTTATATTCTTTCATTTTTTCCATCGCAATTAAATCCTTATTCTCTTCAACTACCGCGATAACAGTGTGATCACGACTACTATCTCGACAAATCGGACAGATATTTCTATCGGTTAAATTACCACAAATAGAACATTTTACTAAATCTCTTTTTACTGATATTAGTGCTTTCGCAAAATTTAACACATCTTCTTCTTTCATTTTATTTGCTACATAAAAAGCTAATCTTTCAGCTGTTTTCGGACCAATTCCAGGTAATTTACTAAAACTAGTAATTAGGTTGGTTATAGCTTCTGGATATTGCATATTATCACCTCATCTATGTTTTACAATAAAGGTTGTATTGATAATCAATACAACCCTAATAATTAAAACAATCCTCCTAAACCTGGAAAGCCTTGAGTATAAGGGGCTAATACTTCTTCTGTTTTCTTTTCTACTTGTTTAAACGCATCATTAATAGCAGCTACAATCATATCTTCAAGTAAACTAACATCATCTGGGTCTACTGCTTCAGGGGCGATTTTAATGGATACAATTTCTTTATTACCTTTAACTTCAACAGTTACAACCCCACCACTAGTACCAGTAAATATTGATTCCTCTAATTCCTGTTGGGCTTTCATCATATCTTTCTGCATTTTTTTTATTTTATTTAACATATTAGGATTGGGATTAAACATAATTATCTCTCCTTACTTTATTTTTACTATATCTTCTCCGAATATGTCAATAGCTTCTTTAACATAATCGGGTTCAAACTCATATTTATCTTTTGGTTTTTTTATTATAATAGGTTCATTAATAGGTGTTAACTTTGGATATCTAATTTTCTTTCTATATTGTTCAACATATTCATCACGTAGTTTATCCCATATTCTTCTAGGTAAAGGAATTATTTCAAATCTTTCTTTCAAGGCTTTTTGAAGTATATAAATAGCTTGATCATAAACTTCTATATCGTATAATGATGCGCAAATTGATTCAATTTCATAGGATATAATCATTTTATTATCTGTTGATACGGCTTCTACTTGACCATCAAGTAATATTTGTTCGATATTAGCATAATTGATATCTGTATTTCTAATGCCATCCCACTGCATTATTATACTTAATTTTTTCTCTTTACTTGCATTATTTAAGATATTTTCGATTAGTCTAACATCAATAAACTTTTCCTCAGTATTTTCATGCTCTTGTTCAACAATTGTTGGTTCGATAATATCATCATTATATACTGTTTCTTTTGTTTCATCAACATTAGTTATCTCTTGCGCTATAGGTTCCTTGTTTTCACTTAATATATTGGCCATTTCAAAAACTGCCAATTCTATAAATACCCGTGGTAAATTAGTTTTTCGCATTTCATATTGGGTATTATTTAACAAGGATATAGTTTTCATGACTTTATCATCGCTAATATACTGGGATAATTC
>DATCKO010000018.1:0-13403 GCA_036562215.1 Haloplasmataceae bacterium
CTCTTCTATCTTGTTTATTTCTTGTTCTTATTACATAACCTTTTTTTACTAAACTATTAACGGTAATTGATAAAGTTCCTTGAGTTATTCTTAATTTATTTGCGATTTCGCTCATTGATTTTATATTTGATAAACCAATAATATATAAAACCTTTACTTCATTAGGGGTCACGTCAACAATACCGAATTCTTTTAAAAATTTTCGTTCAAAAAACTGTATTTTAGATTGAAACTCAAAGAATAAATCACCAATATTATTAACGTTAATCTGTTCTTTCTTCATAAGCACCCATCATACGGTATTTTTGATAACGTGATGAAAGAAGTATTTCTTTATCAACATCTAGTAATGATTTAATCTTATGTACTAATTGTTTCTTCAAGATATCTAGTGAATACTTTACATTATCTTGAAGACCAGTTTTAACTTCAGGAATTATTTTATCAATAACTTTTAACGCTAATAAATCTTCACTTGTTAACTTCATCATCGCTGCACAACTTTTAGCTAAAGTTACATCTTTATATAAGATTGTCGCAAAACCTTCTGGTGATAAAATAGAATATATCGCATTTTCAAACATCCATACTTCATCGCTAACACCGATTGCGAGCGCTCCACCACTTCCACCTTCACTTAAAACGATTGAGATTAAAGGCACTTTTAAGGTAATCATTTCTGTTAAATTGACCGCTATCGCACTTCCTTGTCCTCTTTCTTCAGCACCGATTCCTGGATAAGCTCCTGGAGTATCAATAATAAAGATTATTGGTCTGTTAAATTTCTCAGCTTGTTTCATAAGCCTCAGCGCTTTGCGATATCCTTCAGGGTGTGGCATACCAAAATTACGTTTAATCTTATCATTGGTGTTTGTACCTTTTTCTTGGGCAATAATGGTAACTGGATATTTACCTAAAAAACCAATGCCACCAATAATACTTAAGTCATCGCCATATAAGCGGTCACCATGTAGTTCAATAAAATCTTTAAATAAATAATCGATTAATGTTCTTGCGGTTGGTCTCTTAGGATGACGAGCAAGCATCACTTTTTCCCATACAAGTTGTTCAATATCCAAATTAATCCCCCCTTCTATGTAAAAGTAAGAGATTAGATAGAACTGATTGTAAGTTTTTGCGCTCACAAATGATATCGACAAAACCTTTTTCTAATTGAAATTCTGCCGTTTGAAAACCATCTGGTAAATCTTGCCTAATCGTTTCTTTAATTACTCTTTGCCCAGCAAAACCGATTAATGCTTGTGGTTCACTAATAATAATGTCACCAAGTGAGGCAAAACTCGCGGTTACACCACCTGTAGTTGGATGAGTTAAAACACTTATATATAGTAAACCTTTAGCGCTGTGATATTTTAATGCAGCGCTTGTTTTTGCCATTTGCATAAGCGATAATATTCCTTCTTGCATTCTAGCACCACCTGAGGCAGAGAAAGTAATAATCGGTAATTCATTTTCGGTCGCATGTTCAATTAAGCGCGTAACTTTTTCACCTACTACGCTCCCCATGCTTCCCATCATAAAATAGCTGTCTAAAACACCAATTGCGATTTTTTGCTTATTTATTTTAGCTTCTCCACAAAGAAAAGCTTCTTGTAAATTGGATTGTTCTTGATATTTTTCAATCTTCGATAAATAATCAGGAAAATCTAAAGGATTAACAGTAGTAATATTACTAAACATTTCTTTAAAACTATTTTTATCACAAACCATATTTAAGCGTTCAAAAGCATTTAACCGATAATGATAATTACATTTCGGACAAACAGATAAGTTCTTTACTAAATCTTCTTTAAATATTAGTTCTTGACACTTTTCACATTTTGTAAATAAACCTTCCGGTATATCAACTTTTTCCGTATAAAGCTTTTTTTTACGGATTTTTTTCTTAAATATCGCGACCTTAGATTTACGGTCTTCTAAAAAATTTTCCATTATCTATTCTCCTCACCTGTTTTAATAAACCAATTAATAAAACTTGTATCGTAAATGCCACGAACAAAATCAGGATTATGCATAATTAAATATTGAAACTCAATATTTGTGTTTATACCTTCAACGACAAATTGTTCTAAGGCAACGCGCATTTTCCTAATCGCTTCTTTTCTTGTACCTGCATAAGTAATAACTTTAGCAAGCATCGAATCATAGTAAGGAGGAACTTCATAATTACTATATAAATGGGTATCTAATCTAACACCATTTCCACCTGGAAGTACTAGATTTTTTATTAACCCTGGGCTAGGGCGAAAGTCTTTTGTAGGATCTTCGGCATTAATCCGACACTCAATAGCCCAACCATTTATTTTGATATCTTTTTGTTTAAAAGATAATTCTTGACCATAAGCTATTTTAATTTGTTCCTTAACGATATCTATACCCGTTACAAGCTCAGTAACTGGGTGTTCAACTTGAATTCTAGTATTTACTTCAATGAAATAATAATTACCATTTTTATCTACGATAAATTCAATCGTACCAGCATTTTCATATCCTACTTCTTTAGCGATACGAATCGCACTAGCACCTAATTCTTCTCGTAATTTTTGATTAATATAAGGGCTAGGTGATTCTTCAACTACTTTTTGATTCCGTCTTTGAATTGAACAATCTCTTTCCCCTAGATGTACAATATTACCATAACTATCAGCTAATATTTGTACTTCAATATGACGTGGATTTTCTATATATTTTTCAATATATACCGACTTATCGCCAAAATTAGCTTCTGCTTCCATAACGGTTCTTGAAAAGATATTATAAAAGTCTTTTTCTTCTTTTACGAGACTTATTCCTTTTCCACCCCCACCATTACTGGCTTTTATTAATATCGGAAACCCTATTTTTTTGGCGATTTCTAATCCTTCTTCAGCATTTTCAACGATTCCCTCTGAACCGCTAACTACAGGAACATTACACTTCTTCGCAATAAGTCTAGCATAGGATTTATTACCACATTTACGTATAACCTCATGATTTGGTCCAATAAATTTAATATTACACTTCTCAACAATTTCCGCAAACTTATCATTTTCTGATAAAAAACCATAACCAGGATGAATCGCATTACAGCCTGTTGCGATTGCCGCACTAATTACATTATTAATATTTAAATAACTATTTGTACTTTTTTGACTACCAATACAAATAGCTTCATCGGCAAATTTTACATGACTACTATCCTTATCAGCTGTTGAATATACCGCAACACAACTAATACCTAATTCTTTACAAGCACGAATTATTCTTACCGCGATTTCACCACGATTTGCGATTAATACTTTATTTTGCATAGCTTTTACCTCTATTTAATCATAAAAATAACTTCATCGAAGCCTACAGGCTCACCATTTTGGACCAATATATCGCTAATTTCACCTGATACTGGTGCGGTAATTTCATTCATTATTTTCATCGCTTCAATTATACAAAGTGTATCGCCTTTATTAACCTTTTGCCCAATTTTCACGAATGGTTCGTCTTGGGGAGATTTAGCCGCATAAAATGTACCTACTAGTGGAGACTTAACTTGATAATCCTTTACTTCACTAACCTTTTGTGTAGGCGTATTTTGTATTACTTCTTCTTTTACATTAATATTTTTATTTAACTTTATTTTAAAATTATCTAGTTCAATCTCGAGATTAGTTATATTGGAATTTTCAAAATCTTTAATTATATTTTGTATTTGTTTAAAATCCATAAAAACCTCCATCAATTGTTTTGAACTTCAAAGTATATATCTAATATTAAAGCGATATTTTTATATCGCTTTAATTATTTTATATTTTCGACAAACTTAACGATGTCACCAACAGTTCTTAAGTTTTGTGCAGCATCATCTGGAATTGAAATTTCAAATTCTTCTTCGATAGTCATTATTAATTCCACTGCATCTAAACTATCAGCACCTAAATCATCTTGTAAATTTGTTTCTAATGTAATTTCATCCTTAGAAACACTTAATTCATTCGCAATAATTTCACTTACTTTTTCAAAAATCATTTTCATTCCTCCATTATAATTATTCTTTATAATTGACATATCCCACCGCAATTGTTTGTAATCCTACATGGGCAACAACTGTTGCAGGTAAAGTATAGATTTCAATTTTGGTATTAGGTAAACGTTCTTTAAGAATGCTTAACGCATATTCTAAATCATTTGTGTTATTAGTATAAGAAACATGTATAATTCCTTTTACAGGATCTATTCCACTAATTACCTTTTCGATTACAACTTTGATAGCTCCTTTAAAGGTTCTAACTGTTTCTAAACTTACTAGTTTACCTTCATTATTAAGGACAATTACTGGTTTTAATTTTAGGATGTTTGCTATAAAGCTTTTCGCATTTGATAACCGTCCATTTTTAACAAGTGATGATAAATCATTGATAGTCGCATAATAACCAGAATTCTCTCTTAATACTAATATCTTTTCAATTATCGTTTTCACATCATAACCAAGTTTAGTCAACCTACAAGCTTCTAGTACCATACTTCCTAATATTGATACAGTAGTTTTGGTATCAACAATTTCAATATTAATATCTTGAATCATTTCTTTAGCAAGAAATCCATTTTGATATGTGCCACTTAACTCTTTTGAAATCGGTAAGTAGATAATATCGGTATATCCTAGTAATTTAATTTTTTCAAATACTTCTAATGTTTCTCCAACAGAAGGTTGACTAGTTTTAGGAATTTGCTCTGTTTTACTTAAGGCTTCATAAAAAGTATTATCGCCCTTCTTCGCAAAATCAGTAAATACCTCATTTCCAATATAACAAGGTAAATCAATCCAAAATAAATTATCATAATGATGTTTAATATTATAAATTGATGATGAACTATCAGTTAAAATTGCTACTTTATTCATATATCCTAACTCCTTTATATATTTTGTATATCAATTAGTTTGAATATCAAATGTTTTGATATACAAAATATTTTAGCATAATTTTTTATATTGTCAATTCATTATTTAAAAATATTTTAAAAAAAATATTAACTATCAAAAATAAAAAAATCACATGTAACATGTGATGTGAAACATGTGATTATTCTATTCAATCGCTATTATATATGAATAAACCGGTTGATTACCTTCTAATATTTCTAATTCTATATCTTGGAAATGTTCTTCGACAAACTCATTAAAACTTTCAATCTCATCTAAAGGAACATCTTCTCCATAAAAGACAGTTATTATTTCAGTATTCTCATCAACCATCTTCAATAATAAAGCTTCTGTTGTTTCTAAACGATTATTATTACTTACCACAATATCTTTTTCAAAGAAGCCCATGTAATCATTTTTTTTGATTGTTAGACCATTGTATTGCGTATCACGTACTGCATAGGTAACTTGTCCTGATTTAACTTCTTTCATTTGTCTTAACATAGCTTGATAATTAGCTTCTAAATCTTGCGATGGATTAAAGATTAACAATGATGAATAACCTTGTGGTATAGTTTTAGTTGGTACGACTTTAACATTAACATTTTCTATAACTTCTGCGGCTTGATTAGCAGCCATGATAATATTACTATTATTTGGTAATATAATCACATTTTTCGCATTAATCTCTTTTATTGCTTTTAAGAAATCCTCAGTTGATGGATTCATAGTTTGACCACCGGATATAATATAGTCACAACCCATTTCTTTAAAGATATTGGCTAAACCTTCTCCAGCACATACAGAGATAATACCAAACTCTTTCATTTCCGCATTAGTTCTTTCTTTTTCCATTGTATGATTAGCTTCTGAGACGATTGAACTATGTTGTTCCTTCATATTTTCAATTTTTAATTTTAGAAACTCACCATATTTTTGCGCAAAATTTAAGGCTACTCCTGGTTCATTAGTATGAACATGAACCTTAACAATATCTTCATCTTGAACAACAACTAATGAATCACCAATAGATGATAAGAAACTCGATAATCTTTGTTCGGTAAACGGATTGATTCTTGTTTTATCCTTATCTAATTGGATAATAAATTCTGTACAATACATAAAATTAATATCTTCAGTCGCAAACATCGATTGAGCACTCTTCTGTCCTTTATCAACTTTACTTTCATCAATCTTTAAGATCTCACCATTAATAGCTTTTTCAAATCCTTCATAAATCGTCACTAGTCCTGCTCCACCTGAATCTACAACCCCAACTTCTTTCAAAATAGGTAATAAATCTGGAGTTCGTTTTAAAGAACGTTTAGCCTCACTTACTAAGCGTGACAGTAATTCCTCAAAACTCGTTTCTGGATTAACAGAGCGAGACACTTCTTCCGCTGATTCACGGGAAACAGTTAAAATTGTCCCTTCTACTGGTTTCATAACAGCTTTATATGCTGTTTCGACACCCTTTTTTAAAGCACGCGAAAAAACAATCGCATCAGCTACATCGACATTATCTAAGCCACTTGCGAATCCTCTAAACAATTGTGATAAAATAACACCAGAATTACCCCTAGCTCCCATTAATAATCCACGGGATAATTTCTTTGCGACTTCGGAAATTGATTTGGAATCTATATTAATAATCTCTTTAGCGCCAGCGCTTAAAGTTAATTTCATATTAGTCCCAGTATCACCATCAGGTACAGGGAACACATTTAGTTGATCTATATAATCGGAATTATTTTCAAGATTAACGGTCCCATTAATAATCATTTGCTTAAATAGAGTACCGTCAATTTTAAATGTTGCCATTTCTTACTACCTCCTAATTTTCATCAATTACGCGTACTCCCTGTACGAAAACATTTACACTTCTTACTTTTTTTCCAAAGTATTGTTCAACATCATATTTAACTTTCTTTTGTATCTCTAATGAAACCTCTGAAATTTTAACTCCATAACCTAAAACAACAAATAAATCGATATCTATTATATCATTTTCGCTACGAATTGCGACACCTTTTCCATAATTCTCCCGACGTAAGATGACAGCCAAACCATCTTTCAATTGATTGTTTGATGCCATACCTACTACCCCATAACATTGTGTGGCAGCTGTACCAGCAACTTGCGCAATCGCATCAGTTGATACATCAATTCTTCCATAATCACTTTCAATATGGATACTCATACTATAAGCCTCCTAACGTTTTATAATCCAAGCAGTATATTCTTATCTATTAAATTTTACTATAAATCATTTTTGAATACAACATTTTTAATCTTCTTTTATCATTTTAACACTTTTTAACTATATTATGTTAAAACAACTTGAAAAAAGTTTACTTTTGTGATAAATTAAGATAGTCAAATGAGGAATAATACCTATAAAGGAGGTTTATTTATGGCTCGTGTATGTGTAATAACCGGTCGTAGAACGACTAGTGGAAATAAACGTTCACACGCATTAAACTCTACTAAAAGAACATGGAAAGCTAATTTACATAAAGTCCGTATTTTAGTAAATGGGAAACCAAAAAGAGTATATGTATCAGCTCGTGCTTTAAAATCAGGTAAAGTAGAGCGTGTATAATTAAGTTCTGATTATTCAGAGCTTTTTTTATTTATATAAATAAAACATGATTCATCTATCTAGATAAATCATGTTTTTAAATAATTATATTATAGGCTATATAATTATTTATTGCGCTTAAAAATCCGAATAAAAAACTTCACAATCGCCGATAAAAATTTTGGTAATTTTATTGTATAAAAACGCAAAATCATTACCCCCTTAGATCATCTCTGTATTATATTGTATGATTATAATAGTAAATATATGATATATTTTAATTTAACGTAAAGAATTAATCGCATCAAGTCTATTCGTATGGTTAAATATATAAGAACCAGCTACTACAATATCTACTCCTTCTTCTTTACATAATTGACTGGTCTTATCATTAATACCCCCATCAACTTCAATTAAGTAATGATAATGATTTTTTTCTCTTAATTCTTTTAATATTCTAATCTTTTCTAAGGAAGTATCAATAAAACTTTGTCCTCCGAATCCTGGATTTACTGACATCACTAGGACTAAATCACATAATGATAATACATATTTAATGCATTCAATTGGTGTATGAGGATTAAGGCTAACACCTGCTAAAACCCCTAAATCTTTAATACTTTGTAAAGTTCTGTGAAGATGCTTACATGCTTCAACATGAACCGTAATAATATTAGCTCCAGCATAAACAAATTGCTTAAGATAATTATCCGGATTTTCTATCATTAAATGGACATCAAAAGGTAATTTTGAATAAGGCTTTAGTGCTTTAACAACACCTGGACCAAAAGTAATATTAGGCACAAAATGACCATCCATGATATCTAAATGGATGTAATCTGCGCCCTTATCGGTAATATCTATTATTTCCTTTTTCAAATCACTAAAATCAGCTGATAATATGGAAGGTGCTACTTTCATAAGTCCTCCTTTTTCTTATAAATTATCTTTTTATTCTTCAATTCCTCATAAAAACTTTGATAATTTTCATAACGTTTATCATATATTTTGTTTTTATTTAGCTGTTCTTTAACAGCACATTTTGGTTCACTAATATGTAAACAACCTCGATATTTACAATTTTGACTTAAATTAAAGAAATCAATAAAACTTTCCGCTAATAAATCTATACTTATATTAAGTTCTTGAAAATCTAAACTACTAAATCCTGGTGTATCAGCTAATAGTCCATTATTAATAGGGAATAATTCCACATGTCTAGTTGTATGTTTACCTCTACCTAAAGCTTTCGATATTTCATCAGTATTTAGTTGAAAGGTTGGATCCATCACATTTAGAAGTGATGATTTACCTACTCCTGATTGTCCTGCCAAAACACTAATTTTATTCTCTAAATAAGGTAGAATATTCTTAATACTTTGTGGATCATATTTAGAAGTTTTAATAATAGGATACCCTAAGCTTTGATAATACTCAACATAAGGTAAAATAGCATCCTCATTATCTATTAGGTCCATTTTGGTAAGTATTATTAGTGGTTTAAGACCATTAGCTTCTATTACTACTAAAAAACGATCTAATAAGGTTTGATTAAAATCAGGAGATTTTACCGAAAATACTAACAATACTTGGTCAACATTGGCAATTGGTGGTCTTATTAATTCATTTTTTCTTTCTAAAACTTCGGTTAACAAACCTTCATCATGAGCTTCAACTTGAAAAACCACCTGATCTCCTACTAAAGGTGTAATTTTTCGATTTCTAAATAAGCCCCGTCCTCGACAACTATAGATTTTTTTAGTTATTTCTTCTTCAACATAATAAAATCCACTTAATGCTTTAGTGATTAAACCTCTTGGCATATATTCTCCTTTTTATTTAAATTAGCTTTCTTAGCTCGTAATTGACCACATGCGGCATCAATATCAGCACCTTTTTCTCTTCTTATGGTTACTGTAATACCCTCTTCTTCTAAAGTCCTAACAAAATCAAAAATACGATTTTGCGATGGTTTTTCATATTTTCTTTCTTTTACATCATTTATTGGTATGACATTAACATGACACAATAAAGGTCTTACTAAATTAGCTAACTTTTTAGCTTCTTCAATACTATCATTGACACCGTTTAATAAACCAAATTCTAAACTAACACGTCTATTCGTTACATCATTATAATACTTAATAGCTTTTATTAATTCTTCTAAAGGATAACGCCTATTAACAGGCATTATTAAACTCCTTGTGGCATTACTAGTCGCATGTAAAGATATAGCTAAAGTAACTTGTAAGTTTAAGTTTGCGAAATCATAGATTCGAGGTATAATGCCACTTGTGGAAACGGTTATGTGTCTTGCCCCAATATTTAAAGTATTCTCACTATTAAGCAAATTGATAAATTTTATCACATTATCATAATTATCAAATGGTTCACCTGAACCCATAAGGACAACAGATGATACTCTTTGATTCTTTTCATCGAGATATTTTTGAATTTTAACTACTTGAGCCATCATTTCTCCAGCATCAAGATTTCTAACTACACCGCCAATCGTTGAGGCGCAAAAAGTACAACCCATCTTACAACCAATCTGTGTCGAAACACAAACTGAGTAGCCATAATTATGTTCCATTAAAACTGATTCGATATAATGTCCATCGCGAACCTTAAATAAGAACTTAACCGTACCATCATTTGATACTTGTTTCATATCTAGCTCTAATACTTTAATATCAAAATAACTATCAAGTAGGTCTAATACTATTTTCGGTAAGTTACTCATTTCCGAAAAAGCTTCTACTCGTTTTTGATATAACCAATCAAAAACTTGCTTAACTCGAAACTTCTTTTCCTTATGTTCGATAAAAAAGTTTTGTAAATCTTCTAATGTATAATCATAAATATTAGCTTTCATTTCATCACCATCACAAACTATTTTATCATATTTTCTTTTTTGTTCACAATATTAAACCACATTTCCTTAATATTTTAACCCAAAATAATAAATGTACCTTGATAAGGTACATTATACATGAAACTTCTTTATTAAATACTTATGAACTTTATATCGATTATCTAAATAAAACATAAATATTGTTACCGGTATCAATACTATCAAAACAATATATGACCATTGTAATGCAAAATGTCCTGTTATATATCTTTGAATAATTAAATCAATTCCTAAACACAAAGCACTGATGTTTAAAGATAAGGTAGATATTATGATATACCAATTATAAATATATGTTTTAATAAATAGATACGCTATTAAAATTACAATAAACACTAAACCATTTATAGGAAGTACTAAACGGGCAAAAACTGATTTATTACCAAAACCAAAGGTTACTAGCAAAACAAATAATGAGGTAGCTAGAAAATCAATAACTAGTTTTAAGACAAACCCTTTTATTTTATTTAATAAGATTGAAGAGATATAAACCCAGACAACTATGATTGATAATATTACATAATACGACCATGATAACTCTTTATTAATCAAATAATTAAGTAATAGAAAATATATAACTAAACTTATCGCTTCAAAAGTAATATACCAATAAAGACTCTTTTTTAATCTTCTAAAAGGCAAAACCACTAAATTAAAGAACTCTATTATTGAGATAATAGGAATTAAAGACCAAGTAAGATCAAAACCAATCGCTAAATCAATTATTATAAGGGTAAAGATACTAATAAAAGATAAAAACAGAGTAATATAATAATATATTCCGGGAATACTTAATGATTCCTTTTTGACCTTAACTTTCTTTGCTGACTTGTGCTCACTTTCCTTAATCTTAATCGCATCAGTTGTTATACTATCAAGCTCGGCATCAGTTAATATAATGGTATTACATAATGGACAAAAGCGATTTTTTTCTTCATCAACACTTATACCACATTTTACACAATATTTCATGGATCTCACCACCTTAATTTTCTACATGAACTTTTACACCTAGTTCTACTAACTTCCGGAAAAATTTCCTTTCTACCAAAGCATCCTTTATACTTCTACCAAAGGAAATAAAAACTTGATCTTTATATCCACTTACTGCACATAAAGTCTTAGTAATTGGACAAGGTCCCAAAACAAAATCAATCCTTTGTACATATTCTTCCATATCATTTGGTAATTTAACCATTCCAATATTAGAAATCGTACCAGAATAAGTATCCGCACCTACTGCTTTATATATTAAAGGAGTAATAAGTGATTTTAAGACTAAAGGTAATAATCTTACAAAAGGGGTTTTTTCAGTTCTATAGTTTTGTACCATAAGAGCTAATAGATTATCATTAGTTGTATATTCTGTAAAATAATCTTTAACAATCTCAATAATTTTTTCAAATGAGTAATCTTCATCTGGATAAAGATAAGGTCTAATAAATAATGAAAAATTGCGCATACTTACACTATCTAATCTTTTACGCATATTTATAGGTACTTGTATTGCTACTGGTTTTCTTTTTCTTTTCTTTACCGTTTCCTTTTGAATCTCTAATAGGGTTTCTAAATATAATGAAGTTAAGAAAACAGTTATACTCGCCTTAAATTTCTTTGCGGTCTCATAAAGATTTTGGGCATCCATAATACCATAGGTGATAAGATACTTTTTGCGATTTAAAATTCTCCCCTTAATATGAAACACATTCTTAATTACTTTTAGTTTTTTATTATGGGTATGTAAATGCTTCTTACCAATTATAGAATGAGAATCCTCAAATTCTTTCTCATCTACTTCTTCATTAATATCTTTAATCCACTCATTAATAGAGACATTAATACCTACTAACCTTAAATATTCATGAGTTAAGGTACAAAGAAAGATTAAACAAGCTGTACCATCACCTAGTATATGATTAAACTCGATAGAGATTTTTTTATCAATATATAAAACTCTAAACAAATAACCATTATTATCCTCTTTAAGCATCCTCCTACAAGGAAGATCCTCATCTTTAAAGACTAGTAAATCTTGTTTATTTTCTTCCAAATAATACCAAAAAATTCCCTTTTTTAAAGTTACCTTATAATAAGGAAACCTTTTAATAATATTATTTAAAGCCTTTAATAATATATCTTTATCAATATCTATATTAAGGGTTATACTAAAACGAAAGACCGTCGTTAAAAAATCTGATTCCACTAAGGGATATATTTTAGCGGCATTATCTAATTTCATCCATTCTCTAACCATTAGATAAACTCCTTTTACTACAGACTTCAATTATATTATATTATATCACCAAGGAGATTTCCATAAATGTATTATGTGATTTAAAATGATAGATTATCATTCCAATAAAAAATCCTATCAAATAATCTGATAGGATTTTTAAAAAACTATTTACTATATATATTACTATTTGTTTACCGCTTCTTTAAGATTTTTTCCAGCACGGAAACTTGGAACATTTGTTGCTTCAATGTTAATAGTTTCACCTGTTTGTGGATTTCTACCCATTCTAGCTTCACGTCTAGTTACTTTAAAAGAACCAAAACCTGTTAGAACAACTTCATCATTATTAGCTAAGGCATTAGTAACCGATTCTATAAAGGCATTTAATGCGCTTTCTGCAACTTTTAAAGTTGTTCCCTCTGGCATTTTTTCAGCCATTGCTTTTACTAATTCAGCTTTATTCATACCTATATCTTCTCCTTTACAAGAATTTCTTTATATTATCATCTTACGATGGTAATACCAAAGGACTTATGTTAACTGTATTATATAATAAAATACCAGAAAATGGAAACAAAATCGACAAATATCTTAAAAAAAACGCTAAAATTTTAGCGTTTTTGATTATTTTTAACTGATTGTAATATATAAAACCCTGTTAAGAAATAGAATCCTAGAGGTATAAGATATAAATATTTTGGTTCTATAAAAGATAATATGATTAAAATATAAGATAATCCCATTAATATAATTA
>DATCKO010000019.1:0-1747 GCA_036562215.1 Haloplasmataceae bacterium
AAAGCAAAGATAACTGTTCTCTTAATCAAAGAAAAATTATTCAAGAAAATTAAAGATTCTTATGATGAGATTCTTGAAATGTTATATGTAAACTTACTTCTTTATAAAGAAAGCATTTAGGAGGAATATAAATATGCCAAATTATGTAGAATTAGAGAAAAATATCAAATCCATTATTGATGACCTTCAAGGTTTATGTTCGACCAACGGATTGTCCAATACGGCTTATGAAGAAGTAGTGGTTACTTCTGTATTCCTTTATAAGTTTTTAAATGACAAATTTATGGCCAATCTTCGCAAGTTTTGTAAAGAGACTGGTTTAGATTTTCAATCAGTAATTAAAAATGAGGACGATATGCTTGAGGCTTTCTATGCGGCATATCCTCAAGATGTGGCATTCAAATATGAAGATACCATTGACTATTTAGTTCAACATATTAAGGATGATGACTTTTATAAGCAATTTGATAACACTTTAGTAAGAATATCAAATTATAAAGAAAACCAATCTTTTAGTATTGAAACAGCTGGTGGTGAAAAGAAACCATTATTTACCGAGATTTGCGATAAAGTTGAAGCATCAAAGAGAAATGCCTTTGCACGAAATATATTCTCTTATATTACAAGAGATCGCTTTGATTTTGGTGAGACCATAGAAGGCAGTTATGACTTTTTCAGCACTATTTTTGAATATCTAATTCAAAATTATAATGTAGCAAGTGGGACCTATGCTGAATACTTTACACCGCAAGCATTATCCAGTGCGATTGCTAAAATATTAGTTCATATGGCACCTGTTGAAGATAAAATTTATGAAATATATGATCCTTCAGCTGGTTCAGGGTCCCTTGTTCTACATTTGGCAAATGAGTTGGGTGATGGAAAATTTGGTAATAAAGCAAGAGTATATACACAAGATATTTCTCAAAAATCATCAAGATTCTTAAGAATTAATATGCTACTAAATGGTCTAAAAGAATCACTAGAAAACATTATTGAAGGTGATACATTAGAAACTCCAGCTCACTATAGAATTAAAGGTGATGATACTTCAGGATTAAAGAAGTTTGATTATATCACTTCAAATCCTCCTTTCAAAACAGACTTCTCATCTACAAGAGACAAAATTGAAACTAAGTGGGAAAAAACTACAAGATTCTTTGCAGGAGTACCTAAAATACCAAATAAGAAAAAAGATTCAATGGCAATCTACCTTTGCTTTATTCAACATATATTGTACTCCTTGAAGGAAGACGGTAAAGCAGCAATTGTAGTTCCAACAGGTTTTTTAACTGCACAATATAAAGGAAAAGGAAAGAATGGGAAAGTAACTCTCGAAGGTAAAATAAGAGAACATATTATAGATAATAAGTGGCTTCGTGGTGTTATTTCTATGCCATCAAATATATTTGCAAATACGGGTACAAATGTATCTGTATTATTCATTGATAAATCAAATACTAGTGGCGAAGTGTTATTAATGGATGCATCAAAACTCGGTGAAAAAATCAAGGTTGGAAAAAATCAAAAGACTGTTCTTTCAAAAGAAGAATTAGATAAGATTGTTGAAGTTTTTATTAATCATAAAGTTGTGGATGATTTCTCTATTTCTGTAACTTATGATCAAATTAAAGAAAAGAACTATTCATTTAGTGCAGGTCAATATTTTGAGGTGAAAATCGAATATGTTGAATTATCTCAAGAAGAATTCGAAGAAAAAATGAATTCCTATAGATCTAATCTTTGC
>DATCKO010000049.1:0-6478 GCA_036562215.1 Haloplasmataceae bacterium
GTGTTATGGGATTAGTAATAGATAAAATTTTGTTATTTTTTCATATCAATATTTTTAAATTTTTGTATATAGGTTTGATTTACTTTGGTATAATGTGTATTTGGGGATTAATAGCCGCTTTAAATAGTCGCCGTTATAAACCAGAATTAGTAGTAAAGATATTTTAGCATTTTCTTTCAAACTAATGATTATTATTGTATAATATAGTGTCAGGACGAAAGCAAAGGAGTGGTATTTATGTTTGATCGTTTAGATGCAATTGTGGAACGCCATAATAAGATAAATCATTTATTAGAAGATCCCAAAATCACATCTGACATAAAAAAATTAAAAGAATTATCTAAGGAATTACGTTCATTAGATAAAATTGTGGAAAAATATAATGAATATAAAAACACCGTTAAGCAAGTTCAAGAATTACATGAACTGGTATCTGATGAAGATAAAGAGATTAGTGAATTAGCCAAAACAGAGTTAGAAACACTTCAACCAAAAGTACCAGCATTAATAGATGAATTAAAATTACTATTATTACCTAAAGATCCTAATGATGAAAAAAATGTTATTGTAGAAATTAGAGGTGCTGCTGGTGGCGATGAAGCTAATATTTTTGCAGGAGATTTATATCGAATGTATTGTAAGTATGCAGAAGCTAAAGGATGGAAAATCGAACTACTAAATGCTGAAGAAAGTGAAATGGGCGGTTTTTCATCAATTGAATTTATGGTTTCAGGTGACTCTGTTTATTCTCATCTCAAATATGAATCAGGTGCTCATCGTGTTCAAAGAGTTCCTCAAACCGAAACTCAAGGTCGAATTCATACTTCCACAGCAGTTGTTTTAGTTATGCCAGAAGCTGAAGATTTAGAAGTAGAGTTAAACATGGAAGATGTGCGCATTGATACTTTTTGTTCATCTGGACCAGGAGGTCAATCAGTCAATACAACAAAATCAGCGATAAGAGTAACCCATATTCCAACTGGGTTAGTTGTACAATGTCAAGATGCTAAATCACAACATGAAAATAAAGCAAATGCTTTAAAAGTATTAAGAGCAAGGCTCTATGATAAAATGATGCAAGAAAGGTTGACTAAAGAAGGAGAAGAAAGACGTTCTAAAGTAGGTACTGGAGAACGTAGTGAAAAAATCCGTACATATAATTATCCACAAAATCGGGTTACTGACCATCGTATTGGTTTTACCATTCAACAATTAGATAGAGTGATGGAAGGTAGATTAGATCCAATTATTGAGGCTTTAATTGATGAAGATCAAAAACGCCTATTGGCAGAAGAACCCAATATTTAATAAGTATTCATATAATTAAATCCACCCATACTAATTAATGAGGTGGATTTTTTATGCCAATTTTTTTATTTTTCGTAATAAGTAGTATAGGACTCTTTTTGACTATGAAAAGTAATGTAAAACCAAGAAGTAATAAATTAGCATTAGTACTAATAAATATTATTTGCTTTACATATGTCTTTATTGATTATCAAGAAAATAAACTATCCTTTTCACGTGTTTCCTCAGAAGAAGAAATGAGGATGATTTGGTATAATTATCATAAAACCGATTTTAGTACTGACCCACAAATCGTAAGAAGTTTAACAAGTAATATTGATAAACCTAATCAAGTTATTTCTGATGATGAGTATATTTATAGTATTTCTGATAAGCAAATTTTTGTAACAAGTATTAAAGATCTAAAAGTGGTAAAAGAGATTAAATATAAAGACACTAAACCTCTATATTTATATGTAACTGATAAACAGTTAATTATTATTGGTGAAAATAATAATAGTACCTATGGTTATATTCTTGATAAAAAGAATTTTAATGAGTTAAAACAATTCTCTATTGAAGCCACCTATGTTACAAGTCAATTAATTGATAACAATTTATATTTAATTACCAGTAAAGTCATTAATAAAGATTTTACCGAGACAAGACCTAGTTATATAGAAAATGAAACAGTAAAATATTTACCATATAATGATATATATTATATAAAAGATACTTATCCAAATAACTTAATTAATATTATGAAAATAGATGTAAATGCTCAAGAAAATATAAAAATGATTAGTTATTTAGGTTTAGGACAAGTAATTTATATATCCGAAAATAATATCTATGCAGCTGAAGAAAAACATGACCCAAATAATGGTAATTCTAATAAATCTTTAATCATAAAAATTAATCATGACTTAAAGATTGTTGGTTTACAAGAGATTGATGGTTATATATTAGGAAAAAGTTCATTAAATGAATATAATGGTAATTTAAGAGTGGTTACAACAACACATGATAATAAGGGTGATAATAGTCATTTATATATTTTAAATAAGAATATGAAAATTTCTAGTGAATTAAAGAGTTTTTCAAAAGGTAATGAAGTACAAGCTGCATTATTTGTTAAAGATAAAGCCTATATTGAAACATTCAATATAAATGATCCCTTTTATGTGTTTGATTTAAGTAATGATAAAAAACCCCGTATTATAAGTGAAACTAAGTTAGAAAGTTATCATACTAATTTTATCCCTTTTGATGAACACAAAATTATAGCTTGGGGAATAGTATTAGATGAAAAGAAAGAGACTATAGGTATTAAGATGACATTAATAGATGTTACTAATCCTAAGGAAGTGCGGATCTTATCAGAAGAAAAATTTCTTTATGAAGAGTATAATAGTGTTTACACAGATTTACTATATGATTGTAAACCTTTATTAATTGATAAAGAAAAAAGGATTATAGGTTTTCCTATAATTTATTGGCCAAACAAATCTGTAACACCCGCTAAGTATAAACAAGAGTATGTTGTATATAAAATAAATGATAAGTTAAGTAAATTAGGATTAGTATCACATAATGATGATATTATGAAAGGAATTATTAATAATAATAGTTTATATACAGTGTCTAGTAAGATGATTAAAGAAAGTAATTTAAACAATCTAAAACAAATTAAAGAAGTTTATCTGAAATAGTTACTTATTTTAAGTAACTATTTTATAATCTCTTTAATTTCTTTAATATTTTGATTATAATTAGTGTAAATGCCAAAAAATAATCATTTAAATCGTCTAATTAGTGAAAGGAGGGGCATCTTGGAGGATATTGAAAAAACGATAGAAAGATTAGTATCCACATATGGAAACGATGTATTACGGCTAGCATTTATGTATTTAAAAGATAAGCATTTAGCAGAAGATGCCTTTCAAGAAGTATTTATTAAAGTTTTTCATAAATGGGATAGTTTTCGTTATGAAGCTAGTGAGAAAACATGGATAATGAAAATTACAATAAATGTCTGTAAAGATATTTTAAAAAATAATTGGTATAAAAAAGTATCATTTTATGAATATGATGATATTAGTTATATGAATGGTAATTATAATCAAATAGAAGAGGAATTAGATAAAAAAGTTTTATTTGAACAAGTATTAATGTTACCAGAAAAGTATAAAGATGTTATATTACTTTACTATTATCAAGGATTTAGTGTTAGTGAAATAGCAAGTATACTTGATACAACAACAGGAAATGTTGGTAGTTTATTATCAAGAGCAAGAAGTCTTTTAAAAGAAGTTGTGAGGTGAAAAAATGGATGGTTTAGAATCTTTAAAGGATATTATTAATGAAAATTTAAGTCATATCGTCGTAACAAATGATATGAAAAGAGAACTAATAAGTAATATCTCACCAAATAATAATAATTTTTGGTTATTTTTTAAGCACAATTGGATGAGACTTACAACAGCTTTTACGATGTTATTATTAATTTGTACTTTAGGTATTAATAGCCTACTTCCTGTTCATAAACCAAAAATTATAGAACCGAAGAGTAATCCATATATGTCACTTATGATAAATAAAAATTTAAAAGAAGATATAAAAGATGAAAAGATTATTGATAATGAAGAAAGTCAAGAAAATGAAGAGGAAAAATAAAATCTTGCGAAAAGCAAGATTTTTTATTATGTTTATTGCTTCTAATAAATATCTCTTATATACTAAAACTAATAATAATCGAGGTGAAGAAATGACAGTAAGAGAATTATTAAAATATGGTGAAAAGAAAGCATTAGATAACAACAAAGAAGTAAGTGCCATAAAACTATTACTAATGCATTATTTAGAAAAAGAAAGTCATGAGTTAATTTTAAATATGGATATGATTGTTGAAGAAGAAAAAGTGAAGAAGTTTATGGAAGGAGTATCATTATATATTGATAAAAATATTCCTGTTCAATATATTATGGGTTATGGATATTTTTATGGATATAAATTTTTTGTTGATAGAGATGTTTTAATACCACGTTTTGAAACAGAGGAATTAGTAACTAATGTTTTAGAAAAGTATGATAATTATTTTCAAGAACAAATAGTTAATGTAGTAGATATTGGTACTGGTAGTGGGGCTATTGCGATAACTCTAAGTCTTGAAGAAAAAAAAATGATAGTTGATGCTACTGATATTAGTGAAAAAGCTCTTCATGTAGCACAAAAAAATGCGGATAATTTACGTGCTAATGTAAATTTTTATCAAGGAGATTTGTTAGAACCCTTAATTAAATTACATAAGAAATATGATATTCTAGTATCTAATCCTCCTTATATACCAAATGAAGAATATGTAGAATCATTAGTTAAAGATAATGAACCAAATATCGCTTTATTTGGTGGAAATGAAGGTATAGATTTTTATGAAAGGATATTAGAAAGAGCCCATTTAATATTAAAACCTAAGAATATGATAGCGTTTGAACATGGTTGGAATCAAAAAGATAAATTACATGAATTAATAAAGCGATATTTTCCAAATAGTAAATTTGAAACGCTAAAAGATATAAATGGGAAAGATCGAATAACGATAATTTATAATTAACATTCATCGTATAATTTTATAGTAATGGTAGAAAATACTAATGTATTTTATAAATATATAGAAATAATAAGCGCTTTCATATTTTTTTAACTTTGATATTTCCATAATATGTTATATAATTAAAAATGTAGATATATAAGTAAAGGAGTTGTTAATATGCCATATATTACCGATGTCTATGCTCGTGAAGTATTAGATTCAAGAGGTAATCCTACAGTAGAAGTAGAAGTATTTACAGATAATGGTTCATGGGGAAGAGGAATTGTACCATCTGGAGCATCAACAGGAGAAAACGAAGCTCATGAATTACGTGATAATGATAAAGAAAGATATTTAGGTAAAGGCGTAATGCAAGCTGTTCAAAATGTCAATGAAATAATCGCTCCTGAAATAATCGGAATGGACGTAACTCAACAAGTCGCAATTGACCGATTAATGATTGAATTAGATGGAACACCAAATAAAAGTAAATTAGGAGCTAATGCGATTTTAGCAGTTTCAATTGCTTGTGCTCATGCTGCAGCTGATTATGTTGGTTTACCTTTATACTTATATTTAGGTGGATTTAATGCGAAGGAATTACCTGTACCAATGATGAATATCATTAATGGTGGTAAACATGCTGATTCAGGTATTGATTTTCAAGAGTTTATGATTATGCCATTTGGTGCTAAGACTTTTAGTGAAGCTATTAGAATGGGTGCTGAAGTCTTCCATAACCTTAAATCTGTTTTAAAAGCCAGTGGTTATAGTACAGCTGTTGGCGATGAAGGTGGATTTGCCCCACAATGTAAAGGCGTAACAGAAGCTTTAGATATGATAATTGAAGCAATTAAAAAAGCTGGTTATGTACCTGGAAAAGATATATATATTGCCTTAGATTGTGCAGCTAGTGAATTTTATGATGCTAATACTAAGACATATAATATGGAAAGACAAAACCAATTAAATTATACATATCAAGATATGATTGATTTCTTTGAAGATTTAATAAATAAATATCCAATTATCTCTATTGAAGATGGATTAGCAGAAAATGATTGGGAAGGTTGGAAGGAACTAACTAAAAGACTTGGTAATAGAGTGCAATTAGTTGGTGATGATTTATTTGTGACCAATACCTCATTTCTAGCTAAAGGTATTAAAGAAAAAGTAGCGAACTCTATTTTAATCAAAGTTAATCAAATCGGTACATTGACAGAAACATTTGAAGCAATTGAAATGGCTAAGAAAGCAGGATATACTGCAGTAGTATCACATCGCTCTGGTGAGACTGAAGATACGACAATTGCTGACATTGCGGTAGCTACTAACGCTGGACAAATTAAGACTGGTTCTATGTCTCGTACTGATAGAATAGCTAAATATAACCAATTAATTCGGATTGAAGATGAATTATTAGAAACATCTATATATCCAGGATTAAAAGCTCTATATAATCTAAATAAATAAAAAAAGCACCATTTTGGTGCCTTTTTAATAATGGTATTTACAAATTAGATTATTTAGTTTATAATAAAATAGTTATATAAACTATAGGAGGATATTTATGAACTTTGTAGATGTGCTTTTAATAAT
>DATCKO010000060.1:0-1945 GCA_036562215.1 Haloplasmataceae bacterium
AATTTAGACAAACATAAGGTTTATATTTATAAAGGTAAAAATCATAATTATCAAAAAATAAAAGAATTTCTAGCAACTATTGGTAAAAAAGAAACTCCGACGATTAGAGGTATTTTTACTATTCAAGCTAAAGGACCAGGATATGTAAAAGCTAAAGAGGGATTTAAAGTCAAATGGTATACACAATTTTACAAAAATTATTTATTTCACTCCATTTTATTTAATCTTGATGATACCATCTTTGATGGAAGACTTGGAATGGATTTATCAGATGGGTGCATTCGCTTAAGTGAAGAAGATGCTAAATATATTTATGATCATGTTCCTTATGGAACATTAGTTGTAATTAGGTGAAATATTAGAGGTATCTCTAATATTTTTTATAATGATGAAAATTACATTTTGACTTAATTCTTTTTTTAATATATGGTAAAATATTCAAAACAGGATTATATCGGAGGTCGCAAATGGCACAGGATACATTATGTTTAAAAAATCTTAATAAATATTATGGATCATTTCAAGCATTAAAAAATATTAACTTGAAATTTACATCGGGTGAATTGGTTGCCATATTAGGTGAATCAGGTAGTGGTAAATCAACACTATTAAATGTCATAAGTGGGCTTGATAAATTTAATTCAGGTGAACTGACAATCAATGGTATTTCATCACAGTATTTTGATGCTAAAAAGTGGGCGATATACCGAAATCATTATATTGGTTTTGTATTTCAAGAATACAATTTAATTGATCACTTAACAGTAGTGGAAAATGTCGAATTACCTTTATTATTACAAGGAGAAAAAGCTAGTGTAGCAAGAACTAAAGCCTTGGAAAAGTGTCAATTATTAGGTTTAAGTAAACATCTAAAAAAGTTACCTAAAAAATTATCTGGAGGTCAACAACAACGAACCGCTATTGCAAGAGCCTTAGTAACTGAGCCCAAAGTTATTTTAGCTGATGAACCTACAGGTTCTTTAGATTCTGAAAATGCGGTAGTAATACTTGATATTTTGAAAGTCTTATCTAAAGACCATATTGTTATTGTAGTTACTCATGATGAGGAATATGCTCATAAATATGCTGACCGAATCATTACTTTAGAAGATGGTTGTGTAATAAGTGATTCTAAACCACAAGAGTTGAAGTATGAAAATACCAGTAATTTAGATTTAAAACGGCCTAATATGAAAGCAAAAGTATTAGGGAAATTTGCTTATAATAATATAAAACAAAGATTATTTAGAACACTTTTTACTGCTTTTACAATGTCATTAGGTTTGATTGCGATTTTTTTGATTGTATTTCTTATTAATGGCATTCGTACTGAAGTAACTAATATAATACGGGAATTTATACCTAAAGATCAATATATTGTCGAATCAGAATTGACTTCTGGAGTTATTAGTGATGAGAAATATCAGTATGTTGTTAATCACAATCTAATCTCAGAAGCCTATTATTCCTATCAGTTGTACCCATTATTAGAGACCCCGACTTTCTTCTATCGTGATAATTATTCATTGATTCCGATTCCTATTAATGAGAATAGTTTTTATTATCAAAATTATCTTATTGGTGATTATCCTGTAAAAGAAAATGAAATTATTGTTACTAAAGCCTTAGCTGAAAATATATTAGGATTTACAGTTAAAGATGAGGAATTAAGTAGGGCTCTAACATATTTAAAAGAAGAAGGTTTGTTCATTGAACGAATATCGATAAAGAATAAAATAAACATTGAGTTTGATATTGTGGGTATAATACCAGGTAATCAACCTATTGCCTATCTTTTACATCCAAAACTTTTCGCTTTATATGACACTTTACATGAAGATGATTTTGAAGGTTATTATAATGAAAAAATAAATAAAACAAAATTAAATGTCTTTTTGAGTACTAATGACAAAGAGAAAATTACTAACTTAGAATACGAATTAAG